>DNGG01000585.1:0-736 GCA_003486675.1 Cyanobacteria bacterium UBA11372 | reverse complement strand
AGGTATAAGCAAATAATCCCCAATAGCAAATTAATTTCCCTGGCGGGAAGAGATCACTTTCTATTTCGTGGCGAAGGATCGCACCTTTGCGCGTATTATGTCAAAAAGTTTCTGCGAGAAATTGCGGAGACGGAATCATCAGATCAAAAGCAACTCAGCCATGTTTGATTTAGACAGGGTATCTATAATAGCGATCGCAACCGGCAGCATCTTGTTTTTCCTGCGTCGTTCGTTGCGATACATGCGGTATTTCCAGCAAGAAGAATATTATCCGGATCGGTTTACTCGCTGGTGGCTGGAAAAACGCGCCTTCGATTCTAGGGGAACAGTTGTAGCGATTACAGCAGGGTTAGCGACTTTGGGAGTTGCCGAGTTAAACCTACCCCTTGCCTTGCCTATCAGTATCGTTGCCGCAGCGATATTGGGAATCATCGCCTTCAGAGAAGAAGATCCGCGCAAAGTAGGCAAGCTAACGCTGAAAATGACCCAAAGGGTAACGCGAATATATCGGTTAGCGTTGGTGATTTACACCATAGCAATTCTTTTAGTTGCTGCTGGATTCTTCCACAATGCCTCACCAGTCGCCGTCGGTTGGTTTTGGTTGGTACAAATCATCTTTTTCCAGACAACATTTGCCTGGTTAATTGCCGCCAACGGTATTTTATGGCCTGGGGAAAAACGCATCCAAGATGGTTTTATGCAAGAAGCAAAAGCTATTTTGGGAAAAGTCGATCCT
>DNGG01000156.1 GCA_003486675.1 Cyanobacteria bacterium UBA11372 | reverse complement strand
GGAGACAAGGAAGACAAGGAAGACAAAGGAAAATTTCCCTTAGCAGGGAAACGAGTTTTAGTAGTCGATGACGAACCCGATACTCAGGAATTTCTAGTTTTTACTTTAGAACAATATGGGGCGACAACTTGTGCCGTTGCTTCAGTTGCTTCTGCACTCGAAGTTCTCCCATCATTTCAACCCGATCTACTCCTCAGCGATATCGGGATGCCAAATGAAGATGGCTACAATCTTATCCGTAAAGTCCGCAATCTTGCAGATAAAAGCGCAACGCTTCCAGCTATTGCCTTAACCGCCTACGCGCGCACCGAAGACAAAATTCGCGCCTTAGAAGCTGGGTTTCAAACCCATGTAGCCAAACCAATAGAACCAGAAGAGTTAGTCACAGTTGTTACTAATTTGTTGGGAAGTCATGTTAGTAACTCAAGTTGCTAGTTATCTCGAATGTGGGGCTAATGGCTAATGGCTAATGGCAAGGAAAATAGTATATTACTGAAGCTCATAATAACTTAGTGTTCTTCAATTAGCAGTTAGCAATTAGCAACTTACGTTAGTAGTTAATTTTGGGCGCAACCAAGTGTATTTAATTATATTGTTCACATCTATTGAAATATATCTTATATCATGTCCGGTAGTAGAGACGTTACATGTAACGTCTCTACTCGTATGGTTAATGGTGTTTACGGTGTGGGTTTTACCAGTAATCTTTACCAAATCAACAAAAAAAACCCTCTCAACGAGGAGAGGATAGTATAGGAGAACTGGACACAAAACCGAAAAAACAGAATTGTTATCAAATTTAAGTTGAATTAATGCCAATCGCGATTGTTAAACCTTTTACCAAATACTGGCGGCAACATCATGCCAAATTTCCAAATCCAACTCGGATAGATAAGTCATAGCACTCTCAATTTCGGGATTAGTTCCCTGTAAATCTAAGTCAAACCAACCATCTCCATTTGCATTCGCTCCCAGAACAGCCGCAGTGATGTTCACCGTCAGATTATAGTTAGATACCAGGCGAGAAATTACAGGATCCTGGTGATAGTGTTTCGGAATTCTGATCCTGATTCGTTTTTGGATAATTTGACTGTCAGCAGCCATAGTATTTTCTCCGTTGATTTGATGTCTTAAAAACAGAAATTTTAACAACAAATTCGGCAAATTTTGGTAGCGATCGCTCGAAAATCTCCGGCTACAATGGCGAGGTTGTCTGTTCTCTATTTCCCAGCAATCGCGGATTTCCCAAATTGGTTCAACTTGGTTAAAAGATTCTTCTCCCCAAGGTTCACCCGCTGTTAATTCTCGTTCTATTCGCTCAAAAAACATCCCCACCTCTCACCCATCTTCAATGGGGGTAATAACGGCGATCGCTTATCAAAAAAAGAAGTAGCAGGTAGAAAAAGGAGCCAACCACCTGCTACTGGCAAGCGGATGTCCAGCTCAACTTATTTC
The DNA here is from genome assembly GCA_003486675.1 of Cyanobacteria bacterium UBA11372. GTDB lineage: Bacteria > Cyanobacteriota > Cyanobacteriia > Cyanobacteriales > Aerosakkonemataceae > Microseira. Next base: position 4,483 of record DNGG01000156.1, on the reverse strand, counting down.
AAAACTTGCACCCATTTCTAAGGCTGTATTCACCTTTTTGCTTAGGCGTTTGTAGCGATGGGGTAAACTTTGCTGTCTCCGCCACGCCCAATCGCGTTTCTCGTCTAATTTATCGTCGATTTGTTGGTACAACATTACGTTATCTCTCCTAATTCTAATTAATCCACCCTTTGCTTCCCCTCACCGCTTTGAGCAAATTCAAAGCCCAAGCAATCCGCCTACTCCACAATCAAAAATGGCTCTTGTGGGATTGACAGCAAGCCCATCTCTTAGTGTCTCTCAGTTTAATTTACTGTAATTCGGTAGTAATACCGTACTTAATGTGAATAATTTAGGAGTATGGCATATCTGAATCGATAAATCAAGAGTTTTAATAAAAAATTACTTTTTTCCGCTCGAGTTACCGTACATAGCAGGAATAGCGGTTTTGATCTTGCAGGATAAAGCCGGGTATGTCATACTTCATTTAATAAGTACGGTATTCCGACCAAGTTACCGTAAATTAAGAGTTTTACTCGAACTCAGATTGCTGGAAGCGATCTGAGTAGAGGTTGCATGGAGGAATTGCAGATGTTAGCAGTGACAACGGATTCAGAGGAAGCGATCGCAGCAATAAATCGCTGGATTGAGCAATCGCTTTCCTATGGTAAAGATGCAGAAACAGCAATATTAGAAGCAATAGCGGCAGATCCAAATTGTGCTATTGCTCATGCTTATGCAGCGGCTTATTATCTTTCTTTAGAAAATGCAATTGGTTGGAAGGAAGCAAGCGTTCACGTAAAATTGGCACAACAGTACTCGAAAAATATAACTAAGCGAGAAAAGATGTATGTAGATGCGATCGCAGCGTGGTGGAGTAAGAAAATTGACTTAGCGCTAGTATTACACGAAGCGATCGCCTCCGAGTTTCCCCAAGATTTAATTTCCGTACAGCAAGGACAGTATCACTATTTCTATTTGGGCGATAAAGAAAGACTGCTGAAAATAGCCGAAAAAGTGTTACCTGCTAATCCAAATAATGGTTATTTATATGGGATGATAGCCTTTGGGTTAGAACAGTGCCATCGGTTATCTCAAGCCGAAAAAATGGGTCGCAAAGCCGCAGAAATCAATCGCCAAGATGCTTGGGCGCACCATGCAGTTGCCCATGTTATGGAAACGCAAGGACGGGTAGATGAAGGCATCGCTTGGATGGAAAGCCTAGCCTCAACTTGGGAAAATTGTAATTCGATGTTGTACACCCATAATTGGTGGCATGTGGCGCTTTATTACCTAGAAAGAGGCGACATGGAGAAGGTTTTAGAGTTGTACGATACAAAAGTTTGGGGGGGAGCGAGAAAAGCAACACCTAAAGATCAAGTGGGAGCAATTTCTTTATTGTTGCGATTAGAATTGCGCGGGGTATATGTGGGCGATCGCTGGCAAAAATTGGCGGCTTATTTGCGCCCTCGGATTCACGAACATGCATTGCCTTTCCAAGACTTACACTACATTTATGCTCTCGCACGTACAGGAAGTTCTCAAGCAGTAAGCGAGATGTTAACGAGTATGAAAAAACATGCTAAAACGGCAAGTATAGCTTGGAATGAAGTAGCAATTCCGGCAGCCCAAGGAATGATTGCTCATGCCAATGGCGACTGGTCAAAAACAGTTGATTTGCTTAAACCCGTTTTACCTAAATTGTCAGAAATTGGCGGCAGTCATGCTCAACGCAAACTATTCGATCAAGTTTACTTTGATGCCCTCAAAGCGACTTCAATGGTGAGCCGAAATCGTTTTGCTATAGTATAGTTGTGACATAGGTAATTGGTAATGGGTAATTGGGAATTGGTAATTGCAAGCTTGCTAATAGGTAATGGGTAAGTGTTTTTCTTCCCATTACCTATTACCCATTACCCATTACCCATTACCCATTACCCATTACCAAATAGTGGATTTGCGCGATCGCATCATAATCTCTTGACTGCACCGCCGCAAAACGTTGCACTCCTGCTGTTTCCATCGCTGCTAACAATTCTGCATCGGGATTGAGCAAAGCAGACTGAATGCGAGCGATAAATTCTGCACCAAGATTGACCTTAGCAACGATCGGCGGCATCGGATTTGGCCCAATTGAATCCACTACTCGCAAATCTTGAGATAATTCAGGAAAATCGCGCAATTCTTGTTCTAGAACAGTGCTATCAATCGCTGCAAAATCGGCTTTTCCTTCAACTATCCAACGAATTGAACGCTGATGGGAACCCGATTGAATCGCTTTGCCAATGAAATCAAAATTATATCCCTTTTGGAGCAAATGATAATACAGTAAATTGTAGCCGCTGTTCGAGCCTGGGTCGTTATAGCACCAGATTTTACCTTTTAAATCTGCAAAAGTGATAATATTGCTGGCAGCGTTGATGATCGCATCCGAAAAATAAATAGGACGGTTTTGATAGCGGGGAAAACCCATTACAGGCGCAACGACTGGTTGCAACTGATTCGGCACCATTTGATCGTACCGAATAAACGGCAACCCACACATAAATGCCAGATCGAATTCATCTTGCGATCGCATCAAATCTAGCAAAGGATCGCACTCACCTGAGATAATTTGCGTCTCGGTTTTTAGGACTCGCTCCAAGTAAGCTGCAACAGCTTTATAGAACCAAAACCAATTGGGAGCGAGATAGGAAACAATTTTTAAATTCATAAGTTTATATTTAATAGGTAATTGGTGATGGATAATATCGTATCCTATACAATCGGTTGCATCAGGGAAGGGCGGTTTTATTAATTTATTGCGCTGCTAGCAAATATTTATCGTAAAATCCGCCCCTACTACCAATTACCAATTACCAATTACCAATTACCCATTACCTACAATTTATCCAACCACTCATCCTCAGCTTCTTTAAACAATGAGGTGCTGAGATAGCGTTCGCCGAAACTAGGTTGTATCATCACGATCAAGCGACCTGCATTTTCCGGTCGTTTGGCGACACCAATCGCAGCATAAAGTGCAGCACCAGCAGAAATACCAGATAGCAATCCTTCTTCTCTGGCTAAACGACGACTGTAAGCGATCGCATTCTCATCGCTCACCGCAATCACTTCATCAATCAATTCGTTTCGGTAAACCGCTGGGACAAATCCAGCACCAATCCCTTGAATTTTATGAGAACCTGGAGCGCCACCGGATAGCACCGGACTGTTGGCGGGTTCGACTGCGATCGCAAGAAATTCCGGTTTGCGCTGCTTGATGACTTCCGCTACACCTGTAATTGTCCCCCCTGTTCCCACTCCGGCAATTAAAATATCTACCTCGCCGTTGGTATCTTGCCAAATTTCCAGGGCAGTAGTTTCCCGATGAATTTTCGGGTTGGCAGGGTTGCGAAACTGCTGCAACATATACGCATTGGGTGTACTGGCGACAATTTCTTCCGCACGCGCGATCGCTCGTTTCATCCCTTCCTTACCAGGCGTTAGTTCCAATTCGGCACCATAAGCTTTGAGCATGGCGCGTCTTTCCTTGCTCATCGTATCCGGCATCGTCAGAATCAGGCGGTATCCTTTCGCCGCCGCTACCATCGCTAAAGCAATCCCCGTGTTGCCAGAAGTTGGTTCCACCAAAACCGTTTTTCCCGGTTTGATTAAACCTTCTGCTTCTGCTGTTTCCACCATGCTCACCCCAATCCTGTCTTTTACCGAAGACGCTGGGTTCATCCCTTCGAGCTTGACTACAATTTGAGCCAATGCTCCCTCTGATTGGGGAATTTTATTTAATCTCACTAAAGGCGTGCGCCCTACTAACTCTGTGATACTATCAGCTATCGCCATAGGTTCTGCAACCGGATATTATCTGTTGATTTTAAAGTACTGTATCTTGATTGGGTTTCTGTAATTTTTTAACAAAGTTCACAGATCTCTTCTGGGTACTTGGTGATATATCATAAAAGTATAAATTTGTCAATAAAAAAAGGGAAAAAGCGCTCGCATTGTTGGCCTATCCGCCAAAAGCGATCGCACGCAAGCTAAGAAACCAGGCGGACTAAAAATTAAACTCAAGTAGCGAAGGATGATTGACCGCCCTTGCGATCGCGCGCTTGTAACTAGCAACTTGAGTGATTAACAGGACTGACGCAAGGGCGTTGCCAGAAACCCGGTTTCTTCGTTGATCTTTGGTTGCCAAACCAACCATTTTTCGTAGAAACCGGGAATATGAGCGTAAGTCCCGATCAAGTGACGCCGAAGGTGACGCCGAGTTGTTTGAGCCACTGGCGGTAGGCAATCGAGGCGCGATCGCAAGGATAGATGCACCTGGAGCCTGCAAGTCCAGAGGCAAGCATTGCGGGCGCTGGGACTCTACAATAGCGATATCTTGAGCCACCAGTTTGTCTTGAGCTGCCCGCAGATCGGCTTCTGGCACTTCGTAAGCATAGTTCATTGCTATCCACATCCAGCCGATACATTCCTCCTAATTTACCGAGAAAATGGGTCTAAA
>DNGG01000386.1:12995-19551 GCA_003486675.1 Cyanobacteria bacterium UBA11372 | reverse complement strand
TAGCCTGTGGGCTACTTGAGGATTTTGGAAACGACGCCAGCGCCGATGGTATGATTGCCTTCGCGGATGGCGAAACGCATTCCTTGTTCGATGGCGATCGCTTTCCCCAATTCGACGGTCATTTTGATGCGATCGCCCGGTATTACCATTTCGGCTACACTGCCATCATCTGCCATAAATGAGGCAATTTTCCCGGTAACATCGGTTGTCCGCACGAAGAATTGAGGCTGATATCCGGCAAAAAATGGCGTCTTGCGACCTCCTTCTTTTGCGGTCAAAACGTAGACTTCCGACTCAAATGCGGTGTGCGGAGTAATAGAACCAGGTTTGGCAAGTGCCATTCCCCGTTCGACTTCCTGCTTTTGGATACCCCGCAGCAATAAACCGGCGTTGTCGCCTGCGATCGCTTTATTCAAGGTTTTACGAAATGTTTCTATTCCCTTGACAACGGCGCTTTTTGTATCCTTCAAACCGACCAATTCAACAGTATCGCCGACTTGAATTTCACCTCGTTCGATCAAACCCGTGGCAACGGTTCCTTGACCAGTAATAGAAACAACGTTTTCCACAGCCATTAAGAATGGTTGCTCGACTTCTCTTACCGGCGTTGGCACGTAAGAATCTACCGCATCCATGAGTTGATAAATGATATCCACCCACTCATTTTCACCCCGTTGCATTTTGGGATTTGCGGTCATTTTTTCCAACGCTTTGAGAGCCGAACCTGCCACAATGGGAATCTCATCACCGGGGAATTCGTAATCGCTCAAAAGTTCGCGGATTTCCAGTTCTACCAGTTCCAAAATTTCCTCATCGTCCACCAGATCTTTTTTGTTCAAAAAGACAACAAGATAAGGCACGCCGACTTGTCGCGCTAACAGAATATGTTCCCGCGTTTGCGGCATCGGGCCATCTGCTGCCGATACAACGAGGATTGCACCATCCATTTGCGCGGCACCCGTAATCATGTTTTTCACGTAGTCCGCATGTCCGGGACAATCTACGTGTGCGTAATGGCGCGAATCGGTTTCGTACTCTACATGGGCAGTATTGATAGTAATGCCGCGTTGTTTTTCTTCGGGTGCCGAGTCGATTTGATCGTAGGATGTAGCGATCGCTTGTCCTCGTGCAGCCAAAGTCATAGTAATTGCCGCCGTGAGAGTAGTTTTCCCGTGGTCAACGTGACCGATCGTGCCAATATTAACATGGGGTTTTTTCCGTTCAAATTTGGTGCGTGCCATGCACAAAAGATCCTCCTTTTGGTTAGAAATAGCTGTTAACAGTTGGTTAACAACCAAACGGAAAGTGGAGGAGTCGAACCTCTACAGCATAATGCTGCACGCTGGTATTCCAAACCAGTTGCCGTCCACACAGCCGCACTTTCCAAAGAATTTCAGATTTGAGATTGAAGATTGCAGATTTAAAGCAACAATTAAATCTAAAATCTAAAATCCAAAATCTAAAATCAAATCAGCCCCTTGATCAAGAGTCGAACTTGAAATACCGTTCTTAGGAGGAACAGTTCTGCATCCGGCAGGCAAGGGAAAAAAGTAATCACAAAACAGCTACAGCTTACAACCCAGTATATACAAAGTGGTGAGATCGTCCCAGATTCCCTGCTCAGTTTGGAGGGCTTCTAGTTCTGCCTCGAATTCAGCTTTTAATTGCACTAACTGTGCCGATGAAAGTTGCAACAACGCATTGCCAGATATCTTTAGGGAGGTAGATGAAGGATGCACAACAACTCCTTCCCAGGTGGCTTTTGCTTTATCTAAATTTGTATAACTGCCGTGCTGTTCTGTTTTGATTTCAACTGCTTCAAAGCCAGCATTGGTAAACAAATTTTGGCACTGTTCAACCGAGCCAATCCGATTACTAGCTTCTAAGGAAATACCGTATTTTGCTAACACTTTTTGCAAAACAACAGCCCCAACATACGCTGTATCAGCGGGGGTATGAATCCCAATTCGACCACCAGATTTGAGAAAGCGATGCCACAGACGTAAAGTGGCTTCTTTGTTTTCAATCCAGGGAAATGCGTTCGCACACAGAATACGATCGAAATAATCGTTTGGGTAATCGAGAGTCTCAGCATCTGCAAGTAGAAACTCGACGTTACTGAGTTTTAATGCATCAACTTTGCTTTGTGCTTGTTCCAGCATTCCAGTAGAAATGTCTATTCCAATAACCTGGCTCCGATCGCCAACAATTTGAGCCGCTGCGATCGCCAAATGACCCGTTCCAGTTCCAATATCCAAAACAGTCTGTCCAGAACTAACTTGCGAATACTCGATTAAACGATGGCAAATTTGTACGTGCCACTCGCTATCATCATAGGTTTGACTTCTGCGATCGTATGACTCGGCGATCGCTTGTTTGTAATCGTTTAATTCAAGTTGATTCACCATCGGGGTTTCTTGCTTTATGACAACTATAAGCGATCGCTTATATACGTGATTCAATTATAGCTGTCTCACCCGGTAATGCAGCACCAAGACACCGTTTCCATAAATCTTGCTGTGGGTGAGTTCTAGATTGGTTTGTGCGATCGCTTCTCTAAAAAGCGGAATCCCCGAACCCATTATAAATGGATTCACCTTTAGAATTAGCTTATCAATCAACTTTTCAGCAAACAGCGTTGTGGCTAAATCTGCACCACCGCAAAGCCAGATATCTTTACCTGTTTGATTCTTCAAACTTTTAACTAATCCAACAACATTTTCTGAAACAAGTTCCACATTCGGATCTAAACTTTCTTTCATGCTGCGCGAAAAGACATACTGTTTCAGGTGTGGGTAAGGGCTAGCAATTCCATAATTTAGCCCCACTTCGTATGTTTTTCGACCCATTAGAACAACATCAAAGCACTTATTTTCTGGATTGATACCCAGTGCGTTGCGAAAGTGAACTGGAAAAGTTTCGGGAAAAGATTCGAGTAAATCTGTGATATGCTCGCCTTCCTGGAGAAATCCTTCAAATGAGCCGTCATTGTGAGCAATAAATCCATCAACACTGCAAGCGATGTAATACTTTAGTTCGCGCATATTCAACTCTCCCGCTCAACTACTGCAACGCAGATATATTACCGATTATAATTATTTTTACCTTCAGACCAACCTAAACAGGTATGGAAAATTTGAGCGATAATTTCAGTTGGTGTATCTGACAAATTAAGCCTCATCATCAGATATAGTGCTAACTCTGGAGTAGACATCTTCGACTAGCATGAGGAAGGGTTTATCTACTTTCCGTTGGGTTGGGGGAATATAAACACTAAAATTTGCTTTTAACGTTTAACCTTTAAAAATTGCATGATTTTTTCTACAAATAAATTTGCATTTTCCCAATGAATATTATGACCGCAATGATTAACTATTTCTAATTGTGCCAACTTACACAAGCTGACCATCTCAGTATTGATGCTAATAAATTTTTGATCTAGCTCACCAACTAGCAAAAGTAAAGGAACCAAATTTTCCTGAAGCTTTATCCATAGAGAGGGTTGACATCCTGTACTAAGATTATGAAGCGATTTAGATAGTTCCAAAGGGTTGCTTTGTAGACGATGCTCTAGCATCTTCTCAAAATCAGGATGTTTTTTGAGAGAAGCAAATAAAGGTTGGTTATACCATTTAGTGAGAAAACCTGAAAAATCCTCAGTTTCTAACTCTTTTGCTAGCTTGAGATCCTGCTGAATTCTCTTGTCTCGTTCTGCTTGTGTTTTTAAGCCTGGGGAAGCCGATTCAAGGATAGCTTGAGAGAAATACTCTGGGAAATAGAGAGCTAGATATAAAGCTAATCTTCCTCCCATTGAATAACCGATTAGAATACATCGTTTGATACCCAATGCTGCTATAAATTTAATCAAACCCTGGGCAGTATGCTCCATTTTGTAATATTCTTCTCCACCGATTACTTTAGTTTTTCCATGACCAGGTAGAGCAACTGCTAAACAGTAAAAATCCTTGGATAGGAGCGATATAGATTGATTAAATTCGTGGCAATTTCCTAGGAATCCGTGCAAAAAGAGAATCGGGAAATTAGTCGAACTACCTCTGGAGTAATAGTTAAAGTTATAATTCTCAACTTTGATATATTTTTCCACATTTAGCTCTATCCCAACAAAACAATCACTACTTTGATCCTCCATAACCTTTGCCTTCTGCTCTTCTTTCATCCATGTTCTAACTTCTGCCAAAATTTCGCCTCCCAATCGGCATTACCTTTGATGCGCTTTTTGAAAGCCCGCTTGAATGAAAAACTGAAACTGACTTCCACGATTATTCCTCTATTAGTTGTCTCAGTTCATTAATATTGGCGGAAAATTTCAATTCGCCTTTTTGTTGTTCAAGCTGCGCTGACTTAAAGTTTTCGTACATCTCTTCACGACGCTCTTCACGAATATATTGCTTCAATAACAGTTGAAGCTCTTGCTTTTCGTCAGTAGAGAGACTCTTGATTGTTTCGACCACATCACTGAAAGTCATATTCTACAAAAATATATCGTGCTTACCACACCAATTTAACACACCGCTCGTTCTCAGAATTGTGCCATATCAGCCAAATAGCTAACCCCTTGCCCAAGAGCCAAACGGAAGATGAAGGAATCGAACCTTTACAGGAATTACCTGTACCCCAGCTTTCGAGACTGGTTGCCGTCCATTCAGCGGCATCTTCCAAAATGCACCAGGGAGGTACTGCCCCTCCTACAACACAGTTATCGGCTGTGCGCGTCACTATTTCCGCCTCTAGTGCAAAACTTTTATATGAGATCTTGCATTAGTCTCATAGCCCGCCCGGAAGCCCGGAAATAAATTTCCGGCTAATAGCTAAAGTCAGTTGAAACTGACTGAAAGATCTTTTATATAAAAAGAAATCCCAACCCGTTAAAACGGGTTTGTAGAGACGTTACATGTAACGTCTCTACAGCCGGAAATTTATTTCACGGGCAAATTAGCAAGATTGGCGGAAGGTGGAAGAATCGAACTCCTACGGTTATCAACCGTACCACGGCTTTCAAGGCCGCTTGCCGTCCATTCGGCGGCACCTTCCATTAGGGTGACTGGCGGGGCTTGAACCCGCTAATGACCAGGGTCACAGCCTGGTGTCTCGACCGCTTCGACTTCAGCCACCATATTTAGTGGAAAAAACTAGGTTTGTGCGAAACATAGTTCTTCCCACAAAGTGGAGACTAGGGGAGTTGAACCCCTGTAGCAATCTTGCAAGGATCGCATGTTCCCGTTACATCAAGTCCCCATGAAAACTAACAGTATTAGCTCATACAATCAGACAATTAGCCATTAGCCATTAGCCATTAGCCATTTGCAATATCTCCCGCACTGCCATTAAAATCTGCCCTAATTTATTTTTACCACTGCCATCTTTGCCACAGCCCCAGTAGTAATCTCCCGGTGCATTTTCTACGATTAATTCATCGCCTGTAGCGAGAAGTATCTCGCGGATGTCGGCATGAGTTTGAAACTTTTGCAGCACAGCTTGTTGCATGATTTCGTCTTTGACTTGTTCCCAATCGCTGCGTAAAGGATGAGAGCGATCGCGTCCCATCCGCGCCGCATCTTTTGGATTTTTGACCTCGCGAATTTTCTCAAACCAATCTCGGTCAGTCGTCACAAACTTCTGCGCTTGAAAATAATGTTCGCTCGTCGCCCACCACAATCCATCTAGCTCAAAACCGTGGCGGGAAAAGTTGGAGAAACAACCATGTTCATCGCGAGTGTTGTAAAAGTAAATAGGCATAACTTGAATTTCATATTGCAGATTGAAGAATTGCAGATTTTTATTATCCAGCAAACTGCTATTTTTGGTCAATAATTTGGTGGATACTGGTCGGGGAATCGTAGGCGAAGCCTTCCCGAAGGGTAGCGACATCTTTTTAGCAGCCAGCTAAACGCTTTAGAGAAAATACTCGTCTTCAGTGACGCTAAATGTAAAAAATACATCGGGCTTGGGCATTGACAAATACCACAGTTAGGAGTATCTTCATAAAAGTGGTTAGGGTATTCAACCACTTAAAAAACCCAGTACCGAGAGGTAACGCACCTTGAAAACTGAAGATATGGGGTTCTAGCAGGAAAGGCACTGCTAGGTAAAATCTTCATGCACCAAGTACCAGAAAACCAAGATTTATGGTTAAAACCGTACGGTGGGGCGCATCGGAACGGGCTTCTGTAATGGAGCAAAAAGCTTGAAGAGAAAACCACCTCTGGCGCAGTCAGGTAACTGATTGTGGTAAGTGGATTCGTAGAGCCAAGAATCCTACAGCTTTAACGTAAGTGGAGCCGTAGGAGCGTCAACAGTTAAGCTACAGACCCATCAGATGAAATTCCGCGATCGCACCGGAAAAATTGCGTGCAAGTTACCAGAGCATTGTGCGCTTTCTCAGATACTAGGGGGACTCCGCTGGTAAGTTATTACACACTTTTTAAAGGATGGCTACCTCCAAGCCAACCTCCCAGGTTTTTCGCACTCCCCGTTCCCACGCGCCTACCGTTTTTGCGGTAGCACTTTTCCTCTCGTACTAAAGTATGTAAGCTCT
>DNGG01000386.1:11240-12790 GCA_003486675.1 Cyanobacteria bacterium UBA11372 | reverse complement strand
TACTAAAGTATGTAAGCTCTTGGGAGTTAGGGCACGCTTTGTGGGTGCGATCGCGCGAACTTTGTACAGAAAATTAACCAGTGAATGGAACCACCTCCTTTAATCAAAATACTAACATTTTAAACCACAGGCAGCCTACAAAGATTTAGCCTTTTCCTGATACCATTTCCTAGCAGAATTCATCACAGCTTTATTAACATCTTTCCAAGACAGTTGAGCCGCTTCTAATTCAGCAACGCTTTCTTTTTGCACATCCGTCACAAACCACTGCAAAAATGCTCCAATTTGTGCCATTTCAAAGCGATCGCAGCCAACTGCTGTTACTGCTTGTTCTAGGCGAGCTGGTGTGACAAAAAGATTGACAAAATCGTCAATACTTTGAGCAACTTCTGGGTCAATTTGAACGGGTGCTTTCGTTTTGACGGCTTGGTGTTTTTCCCCTTTAGCTTTGAACAGCAGTTCCGCATAAGACAGCCGTTCTGCAAGTTCTCCGCTATCTGGAAACATTACCAATCCCTCGCCAATCCCTGCGATACCAAAAGTTTCTTTCACCCAAGGATCGACTTTTTCTACAGTATCAACCGCTTGATTGAGAGTCTCAACAACTGATTCCAGTTGCTCGCGATCGCCAAAATCTAAAACAAACGGTTCTCCATAAAAAGGCAAGACAAAAATATCGGGATGCTTGGGTAAAAACTCAGCAATTTTGTCGGGGCGAATTTCCAGTCTGGCTAACTTTCCATCTATGCCGCCGAATTGAACCGCAAACACCGCAAAGATTTTGCGATCGATCTGGGAGATAGCCGTCCGTTTTTGAATGCCTTTACCGCACCATTCCCCAAAAATAGTTGCATGTTCGGAACTTGCCAAGCGAGCAAAAACATCGATGTTTTGACTTACCCAATTAGCGAAGCCGAGATTGTCATTTTCTGGCGAAATTACCTGCGACCGACTTTGGACGGCAACTCTTCCATCGGTAAAGATTTGAATGCCACCATTAGTCCCGTCGAGTTTAACTTTAGCCCGATAAGTTATCTTAGGAGCTTCCCCGACAGCTTCTAAACTGCGGCGGAGATTGTACAGCAGTTCGATGCTAGGCCATGTTTGCATGACTGCCGATTGCGCCACTGTTTCTTGACAGTAAATAGCCGACAGATCGGTGCCAATAGGTTCCTCAACCTTGCCGAGAGCCATGCCAAAAGAGTAAACGCCTCGCAGCTTTACAGGTTTGATTTTCGTGCCATCTTTCAGCACCGAATCAGTTAAAGCGATCGCAACGATATCGCCAGCTTCATAAATGTTTTCTGAGTTAGCAACAATTTGCACTGGCTCCCACCCAGGAGCTGCAAAACTATAGAGACGCAGCGCATCAGCATTCGGATGATTTTGCGCGTTTTTTACTTCCATAGCAATTACAGGCATGGGGAAAGACCTCAATTTGTAGCTAGATTTTCAGGTGAAATAATATAATTTTATCTCGCGTGCCAAATTATGGGATTATCGCGTTTTTTGAGTTATTAGTATTGGGCGCGATCGCGCGATCGCGCGAT
>DNGG01000386.1:4806-11058 GCA_003486675.1 Cyanobacteria bacterium UBA11372 | reverse complement strand
CGATCGCGCGATCGCGCGATCGCGCGGCGCTCTATCCATCTAGACCTCCCTTCGGGTACTGCCACCATAGCCGCTAGCTTTGGTGGCATGGGGAATTGCGGTCAGGAACTTGCTTGATTTACCCACTAATTCGCTATAAAATGACTTTTGTAGCGAATAGGTCGATAAGTTATGCTCCTGACTCAAACAAACAGGTTGCATCTGAGCATGGAAGAAGCCCAAACGCTTCGTACATTGTGCCGACTGAGTAAGAATCTTTACAATGTAGGACTCTACACAGTTAGACAATACTTTTTTACAGAGCGCAAGCACTTGCGCTATGAATCGGCTTATCATCATTGCAAAACCAACGAGAATTACAAATTGTTGGCAACCGATATTGGTCAGCAAACTCTCAAGGTTGTTGACCGCGCTTTCCAGTCGTTTTTTGGGTTGCTTGAAGCTAAGCGAACTGGAACGTTTACAGCTAAATTATCTATCCCTCGATATCTTGATAAAGAAGGATACTTTGCTCTGATTATTCCGATTCGTGCCAGACAAGTGTTCAAGGATTGGAAATTCCCAATTCCCCTGTCTCGTGATTTTAAACGACTTGTAGGAGGGAGTGTAACACTTGAAATTCCAGAACGATTGAGGGGAAAACGAATTAAAGAGATTCGTATTTATCCTAAGTACAACGCAAGGGCTTTTGATGTAAGTTACATCTACGAGTCTGAGGATGTTCCAGCTAAAGTGAACCCCGAATATATGATGGGGGTTGACCTGGGAATGGATAATTTGGCAGCTTGCGTAACAACCAAGCAAACTAGCTTTGTTATTGATGGCAAGCGACTTAAATCTGTTAACCAGTGGTTTAACAAACGGAATTCCCAGCTACAAGCTGAAAAAGATAAGCAGGGCATCAAAGGATTTACCGAGCAGCAATGTAGAATCACTGACGGTCGCAATCGTCGTGTTAAAGATTATTTGAACAAGGCAGCTCGGTACATCATTAACCACTGCATTGACCAAGGAGTTGGGAAAGTTGTTGTGGGCTACAACCCAGGAATGAAACAAGATTCTAATATGGGTACTCGCAATAATCAAAACTTTGTCCAAGTTCCAATTTTTACCCTTCGCCTCAAGCTGAAAAGCCTCTGCGAGCGATACGGTATTGCTTTTATTGAACAAGAGGAATCCTACACGTCAAAGTCCAGCTTTGTGGATGGCGACCCAATTCCTGTTTATAACGCTGATAACCCACTTGAATTTAAGGGAAGCGGCAAGCGTATCAAGCGTGGGTTGTACCGAACCAAGAAAGGTTGGCTCATCAACGCTGATATAAACGGTGCTGCGAACATCCTTAAAAAACATCTTGAAAGTAGCCAGGATAAACTTCGGTTTGGACTGAGTAGAGGCTGTTTGGCGCAGCCGTTAAGGGTGAAAATCTCTTAAGAATCCGCTTAATTACCCGTCAGGGTTAGGAGCGGAGTACGTCAATGAGCTACATTCCCATTAAGCAGACGGCGGGACTTGAACCCACATCCAGGACATACCAAATCCTGATGCTAACCGTTTACACCACATCTGCATATTGACTAATTTATAGGAAGTGCGATCGCAACTCCATCTCAGCTAAATTGACACTCGCTTTACCAGGCAACTAAAATAGCCTTCTAAGCGGAGGTAATTTCAAAACTTGAAGCTGATACTCGTAGCTCCTAGTTCGCAACTGTTTGCAGCTTTCCAAAGGCATTTTAGCTATTTACCCAACGTTGAAATAGTCAATAACTATTTCGAGTGGTTGCCAGCATTTGACTGTTTAGTTAGCCCTGCCAATTCATTTGGCATGATGGATGGTGGCATGGATGCAGCAATCGTTAGATTCTTTGGTGACTCTCTGATGACAAAAGTTCAGCAATACATATTAGATGAATTCCTCGGCGAACAGCCTGTCGGAACATCTTTTATCGTCGAAACAGGTCATCCAAAGCACCCTTTTCTAGCTCACACACCCACCATGCGAGTGCCAATGTCTATTGCTGGAACTGACATTCCATACATAGCCATGTGGGCGATGCTGCTGGCAATTCGACGACACAATCAACATACCGAACGAAAAATTAATAGCATTGCCTGTCCTGGGTTAGGTACCGGAATAGGGCGAGTTCCCTACGATGAAGCTGCCAGACAAATGGCATTAGCCTATGACAACTTCTTGCATCCACCCAAGTTTCTGAATTGCATAGTTGCTGCTGACAGACAACTGCAAATTTGGGAGGGAGGAAGTAGCAGCTTTACTTGACACGATTTATGCAAAGAAACCAGGTTTCTGTGAAAAATCGTCGATTTAGAAACTAGAGATCTAGGTAGAAACCCGGTTTCTGGTCTCGTCTTGCGTCAGTTTTGTTTGAGTGCGATCGCTCATAATACTCCCAAGCAGGTGGCGAGATTTGAACTCGCAAAAAGGCTTTACGAAAGCCTCATGTTGCCAGTTACATCACACCTGCAATTTTGGTGGCGGGGGCAGGAATTGAACCTGCTGAAAGAGGCTTATGAGACCTCCAAGCCTACCGTGGCTACTTCACCCGCAATGTCACCAAATGCCCTTGACTGGAGTCGAACCAGCAACCTCTTCGTTCTAAGCGAAGCGCCTGCTTCCAATTGGGCTACAAGGGCGAAACTTTATCTAAAATTGCTCTATTTTTGGCGATGAACTGACACTCGCTTACCAGGATTTTGCTTCCTAACCCAAGATAGAAATTTATGCATTTGTGGCTCATCCTTCAGTTTTTCTGTAGTGTTTAATTCTTGAGCTAGCCGTTTGTTGTCAAATAAAACGTGAATTTGTCGATGGCAAGCTGAACAAATATCAATTGTCGGGCCAGGTTCTAACTTTTTGCGTTTGGTATTTTGTCTGGGAACTAAGTGATGGACTGTTAAATTTTCCATCTCTCTTTCACACAGTTCGCATTGCATAGTTAGTTTGATAAATACTCCTTTCTTGATTATGACGAATCAACATAAAAACAATCTGAGTGGCTGGGTTTGAACCAGCGACCTGGAGTACCCGAAACTCCCGCGCTCCCAACTGCGCCACACCCAGATTAATCCGAGTGGTAGGATTTGAACCTACGGCCTTCTGCCCCCCAGACAGACGCGCTGAACCAAACTGCGCCACACCCGGAAATTTTGATTTTATTAATTTTAATACTAACATTATTTGCTAATACTATATATCAAAAATGATATATTAATTGTGTTTTTATCATGGCAAATTGATGGTTAGCACAATTCAAGTGATTTGCGATTATTGTCATCATCCCTTTACTCGTTGTGTAGGTAAATATAACCTGGATTTCAAACATGGTTGGCGACAGTTTTGTTCTAGAGAATGTCAATGGTTAGGTCAGGACAAGAAAAAAGAGGTGATCTGTGTCAGTTGTGGTACTACTTTTATTAAAAGAGCTTCTCAAATTCGGAAAACAAAGAATAATTTTTGTTCTCACTCCTGCTCTGCTAGTTATTCAAACCGAAATAAAACCAAGGGTAATCGACGCTCAAAGCTTGAAATTTGGCTAGAATCTGAGCTATCCATAATCTATCCCCATTTAGAAATACATTACAATCGTAAGGATGCTATTAACGCTGAGTTAGACATCTATATTCCATCCATCGGCTTAGCCATAGAGCTAAACGGAATTTTTCATTATGAGCCTATCTATGGAGAAGAAAAACTATCGCAAATTCAAAATAATGATGAAAACAAGTTTCAAAAATGCTTAGAAAATGGTATAGAACTGTGTATTGTTGATACTTCAGAGTTTAAATAATTTAAGGTAGATAAAGCTGGAAAGTACCTACAAATAGTCACTCAGCTTATCAATAACAAATTGACTCACCTTAAGATCTAAAGAGAGTTGACTTGTTACGATTTGAGTACTGAGGTTTCCACAATTGGCGGATTTAGGTTTAATACCTAATACCCCTGACAGGCATCGAACCTGTAAGACGCTTATTTTGAGTAAGCGATGTTTTCCAATTACATCACAGGGGTAAATTGAGTCGGGACGACAGGATTTGAACCCGCAACCTTCAGCTCCCAAAGCTGCCGCGCTACCAAGTTGCGCCACATCCCGTTTATGCTCCTAGTGGGGCTTGAACCCACACGTAGACTGTTTTTAAGACAGCCGCCTACTTCCAATTGGGCTACAGGAGCAAAAATTTGTTGTTCTCTAAAAGCGATCGCAAACTTCAAAGAACCAACTGAGGAGGCAGGGTTTGAACCTGCATTTTTCCGCTTTCAAAGAGCGGTGCCATACCTGTTAGGCGACTCCTCAATAAATAACTGCCGGGGCAGGGTTTGAACCTGCAATTTCATGGGTCAGAACCATGCGACTTTGCCTATTCGTCTACCCGGCAATAAATTAATGGCTGCCTCAGTAGGACTTGAACCTACAACCCCCGCGTTAACAGCGCGTCGCTCTGCCATTGAGCTATGAGGCAATAACAGCCCCCCAGGTCAGTATTGAACTGACGACCTCCTGTTCTTCAGACAGGCGCTACTACCAACTGAGCTACCGGGGGAAAACGAGAACGGAGGGATTTGAACCCCCAAGTCTTCAGCTTCGCAAGCTGACATGTTATCCAGTTACACCACGCTCTCAAAACGGAGAGGACAGGATTTGAACCTGCGACGTGCATTAACTGCCCGTTTCCTCTTAGCAGGAGGATGCTTTTTAACCACTCAGCCACCTCTCCAAAACGAGAGCGGAGTTTAAATAAAACTACGCTCTCTTTTATTGCAATTGCACCCAACAATTGCCAATGGGTCGAGCTGGATTTGAACCAGCGAACTCCGTAGAGGATGGTTTTACAGACCACCGCTTTTAACCTGACTCAGCCACCGACCCAAATTTAACTATTTTAGATTTTAGATTTCAGATTTTAGATTGATGAAATGCTCGCGATTGAGTTATTTCATTACTTAAAATCTTGCTTTCTTTACCCAAAATGGCCTTCATTCCCCCGACGAGAGTCGAACTCGCAATTTCTGCTTTGAAAGAACAGCGGCTTAACCATTCGCCCACGGGGGCATATATCTACTGCGTGCAAGTTTGAGCAGCTATTTTTTTATAACAGCCTCCATGTTGGCGGAGGCTGTAGGAGTTGAACCTATCAGTTTTTCAACCGATTAACCGTTTGTAAGCTTCTCTTGTTAGGACACGCAGTAGAACGCAGAGACTAGGATTTGAACCCAGACAAAAGGTTTTGGAAGCCCCTATGCTGCCGTTACATCATCTCTGCATTTGGTCGCAGCGGCGAGACTTGAACTCGCATATGCCCGGTTATGAGCCGGGTACTTTACCATTAAGTTACGCTGCAATGAAAGGAGACTGAGGTGAGATTTGAACTCACGCATAGAAGTTTTGCAGACTTCCCCCTTCAACCACTTGGGTACTCAGTCTTTAATAGTCCCGACGAGGTTTGAACTCGCAATCTTCTGCTTGAGGGGCAGACGGCTTGAACCAATTCGCCTACGGGACTAGGAAGAATTTTAGATTTAAGATTGTAGATTTTAGATTTAATAAATCTGCAATCTGCCATCTCAAATCTGCAATTAAATAACGGGAGTAACGAGACTTGAACTCGCAACCTTTCGCTCGACAGGCGACTGCTCTGACCAATTGAGCTATACCCCCGTGTGTGGTTAGAATGCGATCGCCTAACACCACTCTTGGTTAACTAACACCAATCTCCTACACTTTTGATGTAGTTTATCAGCGTTACATCACCAACAGATGCCCTGGTTACTCTCATATCTTCAATCAAAAATACGATTGTTTCCAGTTGCTCAGCTTTGCTATAGATTTTCCAGTTTGCTTGTGAATCTACCTACATAATCCGTGGTGTTCGCTTGCAATCTGATTACTTTAGCTACAACTGATTTGAGCGCTTATGGTGTCAGACGATCTTGGTTGAACTAACGTCTTTCCTGGATTAACCTCAGTTGCTAGTTATCTCAAAAGATTGGCTAATAGCTAATGGTTAATGGCTAATCTCAGGAGAAATAGTAGATTAACTAGATTTTGCAATTAGCAATTAGCAATTAGCAACTGGCGTTATTACCAAAAAATTCGTTTGTTCCGATTGTCTAACCACTTTCGCTTTTCCTTTGGTGCGCCTCCACTTTAGATTTTGTTGTCTTTGGGTGGTGACGCCCAAGGTTCGTCAAAAAATGGGTGACATATTCAGTTTTCAAGGTTCTGCGTT
>DNGG01000386.1:4421-4612 GCA_003486675.1 Cyanobacteria bacterium UBA11372 | reverse complement strand
TTCAGTTTTCAAGGTTCTGCGTTGGGCTTTTGACTCCCCTTTCGGTTGTGTCTCTCTCGCCCTACAAGTACATATTACAAAAATACTACAAAGGTGTCAAGGGTTTGGGAAAAATTTTTTGATATTGTCAGGACTTACCCGCGACGATCCTAGAAACCGGGTTTCTGTCTAGCTTTGTGATTGCCAAACCG
>DNGG01000386.1:1572-4064 GCA_003486675.1 Cyanobacteria bacterium UBA11372 | reverse complement strand
AAACCGGGTTTCTGCCTAGCTTTCTGATTGCCAAACCGATTTTTCGGAGAAACCCGGTTTGTTTGCGTAAGTCCTGATTGTCTCAAAGTGGCTCTATGTCTGGATTGGAAGCAGAGCGAGATTCCGGGTGGAGTGGGAGTCGTAAGATGAGAACAGTTTTAGGATTGGTGTGATGGAGAAGTACTTGGGAAAGCGGCACCAGATCGTCAAGGTTGTGGCGATCGCATCTATCGGTTTTGCGTTGGGGATGCTGTTGCACCTGAAACTGCTTCCCGATGACTCGAATCAGTCAGCGCCAGAAAAGCAGGCATTAAGTGGTGCGATCGCTCCCATCCAACAGCCAGCCAAAGCATTACCCCCAGCATTTCCCATCCCAGCTAAGTTTGCGGGAAAAACGTTGTATGACGTGAAACTGGACAATAACGAGAAAGTAGTAGCGTTAACGATTGATGATGGCCCACAAGCGCCTGAAACGCCCCAAGTTTTGGATATTCTCAAGTCACATAACGTCAAAGCCACATTTTTTGTAGTTGGTCGTGCCGTAGAAGCCAATCCCGAAATCTTCCAACGCACAGTTGCAGAAGGACATGCCATCGGCAACCATACCTGGCATCACTGGTATCGCCGCATGAGTCGAGCCACTGCCAGAAGCGAAATTGAACGCACGGCGGAGATAATACAAAAGACTACAGGGGTAAAAACTTCCTTGTTTCGTCCACCCGGAGGCTTTTTAAACAACGGATTAGCAGCTTATGCCAAAAGCCAGAAACAGGCTGTAGTAATGTGGTCGGTGAGTTCGGCAGATACCGATCCTCGCGCCAAACCAGAAGCATTTGTGAATAACGTACTCAAGGGTGCGAAACCGGGTTCTATTATATTGATGCACGATGGGGGAGGCGATCGCTCTCGCAGCGTCAAAGCTTTACCGGGAATGATCGGCGGACTTAAACAGAAAGGCTACCGTTTTGTGACGCTTCCCGAACTGCTGGAAATGACAAGTCGGTAAGCGATCGCTCTTTCGACTCAACCTGAGTATAATCTTTAAAATCCTAGAAACCGGGTTTCTTGCTACGATCTCCAGTTCCAAAACGACTATTTTTCCTAGAAACCCGGTTTCTTTGTGTAAGTCCCGATCAATAAAAGGTAGTTAAAAGAATGAATCCGGGTGTTATTCTAGTTGCTTTTCTTTTGGCTTTAATCGTAGTTGCGATTATATTTCGGGTTTGGGGAGCCGGATACGTAGCGTCCCAGCCAGTATTTAGTTGGGATGTGCGCGTTGTCGAAAAACGCAAGCAAGGGATTAGCGGACAATACGATGCTGAAACAGATTATTACATCACGTTTGAATTTGCCGATGGCAGCAAAAAAGAATACAAAGTAGAGCCAGAAGAATATAGGCGATTACAAAACGGTGATGCAGGCAAACTTTACACGCAAGCCAATCTATTTAAAGGGTTTGAACGGATATGAATTAGCTTTTGTGTAAAAGAAGCGATTGAGCAAGTTGGCGATGCCCATAGCGATCGCGATCAAACGATCCAACCTGCAAACGCTCATCTTAACTGGTTGCGGCTGCTTGCTTGCCATTGGTGTTGACGTTGGTATTGCTGCGATCGCTCGGATGAATGCGCGAATTACTGAAATGAATAAACAAATAGGCACAAGGAGAAAGCAAACAGCCCTTTCGCTTGTGGAAAATACTAAAATAAATGCGCGAATTACTGAAATGAGTAAACAAAAAGGCTTTATGAGAAAGTAAATTGCTATTTTGCTTGCGGAAAATACCAAAATGAATAAACAAATGGCTGAAATGAGAAAGCGAAGGGGCTTCACGAGAAAGCAGATCGCCTATGACGATGCTAAAAAGTGTTGACTGCTTGTAGAGGAGCGATCGCGCAGCGTGCCGGAGGCATATCGCTCAGGCTATCTATAACCAATGGCGATTGATTTGTTCTGGGGTTTCAAGAGCGGCGCTAAAATGAGCATGTACGTTGTGGAAAGTTTGCTATTGTGGGATTCCTATGAACATTACTCTCAAGCCTGAACAAGAAATTGTTGTCCAAAATTTGCTAGCTCAGGGAGAGTTCCAAACAGTCGATGAGGTAATCAACGCGGCATTAGCGCTGCTAGAAACTGAGCGACAGGCTTATAAAGCCTGGTTAGTCGATACTCGCGCCAAAGTGGAAGAGGGAATCGCGGCTTTGGAACGAGGTGAAGTTGTCGATGGGGAGACATTTGTAAATCAGTTGCGGGCGAGATTGCAACAAGCAAGAGAGGCGCAGTAGTTGTGCAGTATGTAATTTCCCTGCCTGCATCGCGAGATTTGTCGGCGATCGCAGATTATTTTGCTCAAGTTAATATTGCAGCAGGTGATATGATGTCCGCCCAATTGCCCATAATAAAAAAACCTTACAGAATTGTTGCGTAGGGACACGGCATCAGAGATATATCGGATAAACAGATAACGTTGATCTTGCCGTGCAAGGGCTGCT
>DNGG01000386.1:0-1337 GCA_003486675.1 Cyanobacteria bacterium UBA11372 | reverse complement strand
GGTAATCTTAAGGACATGATATGAGCGGTTTTTAGATGAATTAGATAATTTGTTAGGTTCGCGCCTGCCACGATTTTGGCTCTCGCCTACCGTGAAAAATTGCCGTCACAATTACCCTACTCGATACAATCCGATAATACACAACGTAGGGAAAGCGCCGCACCACTGCCCGTCTAAGATCACGATATACGACAGGATAAGATTCTGGCATTTGACAAATTCGATTTAGCATCTCCTCCACACAGCCTAAAAACTCGTCGCCAAGTCCCGACTGTTGGCTCTCATACCAACTTTACGCCTCATCGAGTTCTTCGCGAACTTCAGGGCGAAATACCAGTGCGTAATTCATTGTTTTCCCTTAATCGATGCTTTGATTTCCTCCCTAGTCAGTACATTGTCTGGATTAATTTCATAGTCATCGATTCGATTATCAAGCTCCCGCTTTTGTTGCTCTGTCAGATCGGGGTAAGCTTGCTCGGCTGCAATACTATCCCAGATTGCTTGCACAAGACGAATTCTATCTTCAATGCTGAGATTTACAATTTCATTCAACGTAGCTGTGATGTCCATGCTAAGTAACCTCAATGGAAGAGCAGGCAGTACACTTTAAATATAGCGGACATCGCTATTATCTACGCCACATATCGAATAATTTCCACTTCTGCCCCATTATTAATCGCTACTTCCGCTCGTTGTAATACTTGTGAGGTGATTGCATCACTTAGATAATATTCCCCACAGTTATCGCAAACCTCTGCTGGTACTTTCTTGATAACTACAAGAGAATTTTCTCGTTCCAAGGTGACAGTTACTAAACCGGGGTTTGTTTGACCGTGCTTGCAAATTACACATTTCATCAGCTTGATCTCCTGGTTCTAAAATCATCTGACCACAGATTCAGGTCGGGAATATAAGCTGTGACAACATATCCTGTCTCTGTAGATTCATCATAGGAAAATACAACGTGAATCGGTCTGCCTTTGATTAAATCAAATAAAAGGTAACTGGGAAACGGCGTATCATCTGGATTTTCTTCGATTATTTCTCCATAAGCAACGACAGCTTGGACTTCAGGTTGACTAATTTGGCGAAAAAACATCTGTTGAATGGCATGACGCGAAAAGACTAAATTTTGGCAATCCATAATTTATCGAGCAGCGCTCATTATTATAATCTCCTCACATTTTCTTATGTTCGCATTATTACTAAATGGGGCGGGCAAGATGCCCACCCCACAATTCGATTTATTCGCTCATGCAAGAGGCGTAGGTTTGAGAGAGTTGCCAGAGTTTGAACAAGAAGAACTCGACGCGATCGCTCAACGTCACCACAAACAC
>DNGG01000383.1:10233-12271 GCA_003486675.1 Cyanobacteria bacterium UBA11372 | reverse complement strand
AAACAAGATTGCTTAAATAACCTCAATACCTGTAAAGCGCGATCGCTCTCTGTCCTCTTCCTCCTCTGCGCCTGGAGCGGTTCAATGAAAAAAGCGATCGCTCTCCCTCCTTCCCTTCTTCTTCGTGTCCTTCGCGTCTAATTCGCTATCGCGAATCGCTTCGCTAACGCGGTTCAAATTAAAAAGCGATCGCACTTCAGCTATTAGCTAAGGAATTAATTCCCTCGCGGGTTAGTGGATAGTGTTCATCCTCAAACTCTTCAATCAAAAGCACCAAAAGCTTTAAAAGAGCATTTTGTTCGGGAGTACGGTTCTTGCAAGCCATTAACTCTTCGACAATCTCAAGATACCGCTCATTTTCCTCTTCGCTAGTAATGACTTGAGGTTGAACTTCAGCTAGCAAAGCTTCATAAGCATTTTTATCAAAAGTAAGGGTCATTTTTCCACTTCTCCTTATCGTATTCAGAATGAGTTAAAATGTACTTGACATAAATAATCTGGATTTCATATTCAATACTAACAATAAGTCGATAGTCATTACCTTTAATATTGAAAACAGTAAAATTGCCGACAGCATCAGCACTTGGATAAACTTGCAGAACATCATCTAGACTTTGCCATTCAGCTTTCTTAGCCCTTCTATACCAGTTATCAAGCGGTGTGAAAGCATCAGCATGTTTCTGGCAGAATTACAGTAGCTTTTTACGGCTAATAATATGTATAAGTTATAGAGATGCCGCCTAATCTACTCAAACTCTAGCACTAGAAGCTGGCGATCGCCAGACCCTTTACCCATATGCGATCGCATTCCACCTTCAGTTAAGATAGTTGGAACAGTAGCAGGCATAAAGCGATGTCTGAAGTAAGCACGCCACAGACAGAAAAAATAACACAGCATCCCCTAGAGACTGTGCTGAAAGACTTGGAATACCTTGTCAACAGTCTGGCGATGGAATTGGAGGTAGCACCGAGCGATCGCAAAGCGCATCAAGACTTATTGCGTCGCATCCAAAAGGTTACAGAAGCAGCACTCCTAATCCCCGCTCAAACTTGGCCTGTCGCAGTCTACCCTGACGATCCGACTGAAGCAATTACCATTGTTGAAGATGATGAAGAATTTGCCCCCGAGATTGAAGCTTTGAGGCAACAAGGCTGGAAAATAATGACAGTGACCCAGTTCAATCAAAACGTTGAAAAACTGGCGGCTCAAAAATCAGATTCCAATCCCAGTTAATTTAACTTTGGAGGCGGATTGGCTATTAAATCTAAATATATTTTCCAGACTCACCCGCTAGTCATGAGTGAAGATTTACCAACACTTCCAGAAGAACTTAGAACTGCTTTCAGCGAAGATTATCGTCCGATACTATGTGAAGATCCTTACGACTGCGGAGGGTATCCCAATCACAATCTCAGAGGACGTTTGAACGATTTCCGTACCCTAGACATAGACTTTGGAGGGATTTCCTATCGACTGGTGTATCGCGTTTACGAATCACCAGCACCTAAACGGGTATACGTAGCCAGCTTTGCCGAACACGACCCAGCTTATGATAAGGCAAAAGAACGCACTGGTAGATCTAAATAAAAAGGCTGAATGTTTGTGTCAAATTTAACAATAGAAAACTGGATTGGCAACAAGGATGAAGGCGAATTAATCGACACTCCAAATTGGCATCAAATAGAAACAGCGATTCGCGAATTAGATGGCAAAAGTAAAACTTTAGTCACTTTGGGAGCCGATGAAGAAGCTTATATGTCAATTGGTGGCGGTCAATCGGGTAAATATGTTGTTACTGTAACCTTCGATAACATCAAATTTTATACTTTAGTTGATTTATCAAAATCTGATGAAATACAAGCACTGGTTGTAGGCGGACAAGAAAGCGAATATCCAGCAAAAATGTGTGTAGAATTGCTGCGATGCCTGCTAGCAGCTAGAACATTTACAGAATCAGGAAAACTCGATACTTTACTAACTTGGCAAGAAAATACATCATTACAGCGGGTTGCAACCGCGTGAGGGAAAGCGTTATCG
>DNGG01000383.1:2996-10030 GCA_003486675.1 Cyanobacteria bacterium UBA11372 | reverse complement strand
GCTTCGTTTGTGTAGCGGCAGTATTAATGCTGCCGCTACACTTGCCTTGCGGTGTACCTCATTCGAGTGCAATCCGCTATAATGGCTGCGTGATGCCCTCTCTTCTCTCTGCGTCCTCTGCGTCTGGAGCGGTTCAAAAAAAAAGCGATCGCCTCCCTTCTTCCCTTCTTCTATAGCTAGCTTTAAATCAGATAAATTTGTTAAAATAAACCAAGCTTCTTCTGTCCCACAGCCGCGATATCGACCTTTCCATTTTTTTGCGCGAATTAGTGGAAACACTTTGCCTCCGCTAGAGTCCTTAAACTGCCCAAAAGAATCGTCTTTAAGCTTCTTCGGGAGCGAATTAGTAGAAACCCGGTTTTTAAACAGCCGGGTTTTTGTCATACGGGTGTGGTAGATTACTAGGTTTTTGGCAATAGAGCGATCGCTTACCTTGAAGAAACGCGCGTGAGCATCAAAAAATTCTGGTTCGCCGATCTTGTCGGGGCACGGCATTTTAAATTTTGTCGGTAACAGCATAATTTATGGACGCCGTGCCCCGACAAACCCAACCTACGAATTATTAGATAAATTCCAACACAAGCAATCAATTTCCCAGTCCGTATTAACTCAAGCTGCTAGTTATATGAGAGGCGTTGAATTGCCCATAATAAAAAAACCTCACAGATTGTGTAGGGGCACGGCATGATAGATATCTCGGACAAACAGATAACGTTAATAATGCCGTGCCGCGGCTCCTGATTATGGGTAATCGACCGGAGATGATATGACGAGGCGCGATATTATCTGCTGATATCAAACCCCTCAATTCCTTCTGGTTGTTCGTACTCAAATACAACCCGTTCAACAACAGATGCTGGACTGCCTTGATAACACCAGCTAATCATTGCTTCAACCTGTTTCTCAGTCCCTTCAAAAACAGCTTCAACGCGACTATCTGGCAGGTTGCGAACCCAACCGCTAACACCTAATTGTTTTGCTTGATTGGCAGTGTAGTAGCGATAACCAACTCCCTGAACGGTTCCAGAAATTAAAACGTGAGCGCGCACTTTTCCTTGCTGGGATGATGGGTTTTGCATAAAAGATAGCGGATATTTCGCTCTGGATAATAACGATTGGGACTTATATCAAACCTGGTTTTATCTGAATCATTGGTAGGGGCACGGCAGTTGAGGAACTTGGCGCTGGCGACAAAGCTTACTGACGCCGTGCCCCTACTACTGATATCAAACCTGGTTTTATCTGAATCATTGGTAGGGGCACGGCAGTTGAGGAACTTGGCGCTGGCGACAAAGCTTACTGACGCCGTGCCCCTACTTTCATGTTCCCCCCAAGGCATTGGGGGGCTAGGGGGGATCGATGCGTCAATTATTAACTCGATGCTAATTTTTGCAGCCATTGGGATGCTTCATCGTACCATTTAAATTTGCGTTCATCCCGCCGAAATTCAGGAGTGTGAACCATTCTTTTGCCATTTTTCCAGGTAGCGCCGTGATATTTGTGCAACACTTCATGATATAATACAAATTCGGTGACGTATTCAGGAATGCGCCCATCGTCGAGGGTTGAACTGATTACTACTCTGTCTTTTGCAGGCTCGTAGTGACCGAATTTACGATAAGTATTGATTTGACTCCAAGCTAAACGCGGGCAAGCGATCGCACCACCAAAATACTCGCTCCTAACTTGCTCAAATAACTGTTCCAAGTTATAATACTTGCCAACAGGATTCTCGGCAATAACTTCGGCAATTAAGTCAAGTTCTAACAAAATTTCGCTGCATTCTTCCGAACTACCAAAATCACGAATTATTTTTGTAGTTTCTGGACTCTTGCCCAGCAGCGCATTTTTTACCAGTGCTGCTAAAATTTCATCGCTGGCATTAATGTATCCTTCGCAGATAACGAAATTAACGGTATTTCCTTGTCTTCTGCTTCTGTATAACCCTGCGATATTGGCAAATTGTACAACGATGTTAACCACATCATCAAAGTGAGTATGGCAGATTTTTTGGGCAATATCGATCGTGCGGGATGTTGTTTCTAAGTGAAGTCTAAGATTGCTGGCATCTGTTAAAAACTTCATCCATGAATAAATAGAGCGAGAGGAATTAGTTAAATTAGCTGGGGTAGCGTGGGAAGCAGAGCAAGTATTTTCAATTTGTGTAACCGCTCGTTCTATGGTTTGAGTCAGATTCTGAAATAGCTCGGGGTTTGGGATGGGATTGGCAGCTAAGATGGCGATTTCTTCGGTGATAATATTAGCTTGAACTTTGATATTTTTGAGGCGGATTGTTTGATTTGCGGGCGGATGTAGGGGAGTTTCAACTAAAGGTAAGTTTTCCAAATCAATGGCTTTAAGGAAATAGTAGGCTTGACGCGATCGCGTTGGCAGTTGACTTGGCTGAATCTGGTATTGGATGCACAACCGCTCGATGGTTTCAACCGAACTGGTGATAAATTGTTTGAACTGTGCAACTTCGCGAGGCGATATCCCCACTTTCAGGCTATCTTGCGCTTTTTGAGCGGTTTTGACGATTCCTCGAATTTGGAGCATAAGGATTTTTCTTTCTGCCAACCTTGAGCCACTGCCCGCAATTTTATCTAAAAATTAATTTCGCTTTGGAAAAAAAGTAAATTAGCTATATTAATTTGTTTATAGCGATCGCAACCCCGAAGGGCGTGAGGTGTATATTAATATGAAACTGAGAATTTTGGCTAGTTCGACGCTGCTAACTGCCATGAGCTTGGCAATTCCTGCTTTAGCTGCCAATCCCGAACATACCAGACAGCTGCTTTCCACCCGCCAATGTCAAGGGTGCGATTTAAGCAATGCTGGGTTAGTCATGGCTAACTTGGCAGGTGCTAATCTCAGGGGAGCGAACTTGAGTCGTGCCAATCTCAGTCGTGCTAACCTGGCGGGTGCGGATCTTAGCGGTGCTAATCTTACAGGTGCGAGTTTGTTTGGTGCCGACTTGACAGGCGCTAACTTAAGCGGTGCTAACTTGACTGCTGCCGATTTAAGAGACACCCACTTGGTGGAAGCGAATTTAACCGACGCCAAGTTAGGGAATGCTAACATGCTGGGTGCGATGGGAGTACCAACTTACGCAGCTACGGCTGAAGACTTCTACCGCATGGGCATGGCAGAAGCCGAGCGAGATAATTTTAACCGGGCGATCGATCTTTTTAACCAAGCCTTGACAATGAAACCCGAAATGGCGAATGCTTATCTGGGTCGCGGTTTGGCTCGCTACTATTTGGGCGATCGCACCGCCGCGATTGAAGATACCAAGAAAGCCGAAACTCTCTACATCGCCCAAGGAAATCAGGAAGGTCAACAATTAGCGCAACAAGTGATTAAAGGGATTGAAACTCCTCGTACAGCCAGACTGCGACGCGGTAGGGGGGATTTTCTCAGCTTCCTACAAAGCTTGGCAGGTGTAGCGCTGCAATTATTTCTGCGCTCTCCTTTTTAGGGTAGCACGAAGCCAGAAACCGGGTTTCGACCTAGATCTCGTTTTCATAGAAACCCGGTTTCTTGGCGTAAGTCCCGTGTTTTGTGACTAAAATCACGGAATTTCCAGATAATTGTCACTACACTATACGGCTTGCGATCGCAAAGCATTCGACAAACAAGACCGATAGTAAAGGTATAGACAATTAGTTGCAGATTCTTCTGCTTCGGGAGAGTTGACAAATGCTGGAAAAACTACTGCTAGCCACTACCTTAACCTTCTTAGTAAACTTTTTCTTCGGAGTTAATGCCCCCGCTTCGAGTCAAACAGATTTACCTGTATTTTCCCATATGTCTTTCACTTTAAATCTCAAGTAGTGACATATTCTCGTCATCGCCAATCAACGGCGCGCGTACTTGTCCCTAATTTTTCGTATTCGCTCTTTAAATTCGGCACCTTGTTGCGGATCGATCATAGAAACAAAGTTAGCAAAACCCTGAATTGATGCGATTAAATCGGGAGAATTTCCCCAATGTTTCCCTTCTAAACCATCTTTTTCAATTTGATATAACGTGGCGCGAAAGCGTTTTAAGGTTTTTCGAGAAACATTGGTTTTCTCATTAACAACTACACCCGTAACTTCCTGCTGTCCAGACTTGCGAAGGATTCTAGTTTTCTCCTCATTAATTGCCAATCCTTCGTGAGCAACAATTGACTCTGTACGCCTGAGAATATTACAAATATGGCGCAGGTTTTCCCCAGAAGCTGAAAAAGTTAAATCGTCGGCATAGCGAGTATAAACAAATCCGAGATTTTCCGCCATCCCAGATAAACGGCGATCCAAACGACGACATAAAATATTAGTAAGTGCTGGACTTGTAGGTGCGCCTTGGGGCAAGTGACGTTCGGAAAGGGCGACGTAGTAAGTTTTTCCGTCTAATTCAACTGTTTCGATATCGGGTTCGGTACATAATAAACCAAAAATTGTTGCCGCTGCTTCTGAATATCCAAATGAGCGAAAAATTCCTTTAATTCGCTGATAAGAAATCGAAGGAAAAAAGTCTTTTAAATCGAAATTGATTACAACTTCTGCACCTACATGGGGTTGTGCATTACTAACAATTGAACGTCCTGGACGAAAGCCGTGGGCAGCATCGTGGAGTTCAACTTTTTCTAGAATATTGCGTAATATCCAATATTGTGCTTGTTTGAGGCGGGGCATGGGGGCGGAGATAATGCGATCGCCTCCCGTTTTTTTCGGTATCCTAAAGCGCATATAGTGGGAAACCGTGGAAGTTTGGCGATTAAAGGCGAGAAAACGCAATTGACTGATGGTAATGCCCATTGCAGCGGAAATTTGCTCCGCCGTGCCGTATTCTGGCAAGTTATAGGATTGTAGGCGTTGGCGATCGCAGTCAGTATAATTGAGTCCGCCGGAGATGCGATCGCCCAAATAAACAATATCCTGCTGTTTTTTCTGTTTCCAAGCCTCCGCCCGTTCGATTCGTTCCCTTTCCCGTCTTTCCTTCGTTTCCTGACGCTGGCGCCGCGACTCTGCCAACCGCTGCTGATAAACTTGTTTCTTAAGTTCAGCCTCATTGTGCAGAGTTCTGTTTTGCTTGTAAAGTTCGTCCAGTTCCCGCCAAATTTCCCCCCGGAGGCGGATTTCATCCGCCGGATCTTGTGGTACTGTGCCCTCAGCAGGCCAAAATCCGAGGCGAATCATTTCTTCCAGGATTACCTCTTCGGTGGAAGTTTGGCGGATGCGATCGTAAAGTTCTTGGCGAGTGCGGGGCTGTGGCAGATCGGACATAATTAATTGTGGATTTTGGATTGGACAGATTAGCTGTTTGGAGAAAACCAGTTTGGAGCCTAAGTCCTGAAGATTCGAGCTAATGTTTCACTGCGGCTATTGCTGAAACTATTCTTAAATTTTACATTGCCGAAGTCGAAACTCAACAATACTCTCGGGTTTACCATCAAACAGCGGTTCCATAACAGCACTGACTGCGTGAAATACGCAACATTTTTTAATCAAAAACTGCCAAAACGGCAACTTTGCTTTCCTGGGGTTAGTTATCTTATTCGATAGCGATCGCCCAACTTAGTAAATCAAGCGAGGAAAGTAAACATGAAGCTGGAAAACCTAGAGGACGGCCCGATTAAATTTGATTTGAGTGAGGAAGAACTCGAGGCAATTAAAGGGGGAATTTCGGCGGATCTCTCAACTGATGCAGCGGGTAAATTCCCAGTTCGCATTAGCCCAATTTCCATTTGCCCGGATAATACAATAGATTTCCCAATACGCATTGGTGTGATTCGTATTTGTCCACCCCCTCCACCCTGTTGGCCATACAAGTGGTGTGTAATTGAAATCAAAGCATATCCGATAGACCCAAATTTACCGTTAGACGCAGTTTGATAAACCAATAATCCCACCGGCTACCAGCCATTAGCGGGACAACACAGTTAGAAAGGGGACAAGGGGAAAAGGGAAAAGGAAAAAGCTAAAGAATTAGACCTCTGGCAAAAAAGCTAGATCAAATCAAGTTTCGGGCTTTTTACTTGTTTTATTAATTTCGTCAGGGAGCATCACCTTTCCCCCTTTCCCCTTTTTTCAGATCTTGCACCGTGGCTCACACCTTAGTTTCTGGCAAATAGCTAAACTTGAAAGCCTAGATTTTTCGTAAAGAAACAAGGGTTTCTAGGCTGGTTGAGAATGGTGCAAGATGTGAGTTTAGCTACAATGGTTTTAGTTTCTGGGGTGGTGCGATTTGCGACAAAATTGTCGAGCTACTCCTCGCCTAAACTAGGACTTTAGATAAAGAAAATTCACGGTTAGCGCCCTCTAACAGTAAATAAGTTTCATTTTCTATTTGAACCAGTCGTTGCTTGTAAATCATCTGTTCCGAGGCATCTTCAAAAAAGATGAATAACAGCCTTTCCCCAGATTGGTTTTGCTTATTTGGATCGTCGGCGATCGCATAAAAATTGATATACTCAGGTCGGTTCGGATTGCAGCTTCTGGCTATTCCTTGAATTTCAAAACGTTCCCACTCTTTGTTTCTGACTTTCTCGAAAGCTGCTTCAAACCCAATAAATTCAGGAAAGGCATGTCCGGCATCAATTCCCACCTTGAGATCTTGGGGATAATCACAATAATCATGCAGCAATGGCGACATCGATTTAATCAAAAAATTTTCATCGATAACTAAATACTCTATAGCTTGAGCTTTGAGGAATTTTTTTAGGACAGAAACTGAAGGTGAAATTTCGGCGATCGCTTCTTTCTGACAGTTAATTAAACGATTTAATCGATAGCCGATGCCGTGAACCGTTTCAATTATTTCTTCATTGAACTTGACTTTTTTGAAGGCTTTTCTCACAGTTCTGATATGAGATCTAATACTACTATGGGTGGGAATGCGATCGAAATCCCAAAGTTTGTTGATGATGATTTCATAGCTTAGAACGTGATTGGGGTAGTTTAAAAATAGCAATATTAAATCATATTCTTTGGGATGCAAGGTAACAATTTCACCGTCATAACTGACAGTGCGCGCATCCGTATCAACCA
>DNGG01000383.1:2547-2784 GCA_003486675.1 Cyanobacteria bacterium UBA11372 | reverse complement strand
AGTGCGCGCATCCGTATCAACCAAAATTTTGCCACAAACTACCATTGCCAAAAAATCTATTTTATCCAGAAAAATATCAAAAAACAAGGTTATTATACAGACTTTTCTTTACCCCACACAATCGCGTATATAGAAGATATTAAAATTTCTGTATTCAAGATA
Source organism: Cyanobacteria bacterium UBA11372 (assembly GCA_003486675.1). Classification (GTDB taxonomy): domain Bacteria; phylum Cyanobacteriota; class Cyanobacteriia; order Cyanobacteriales; family Aerosakkonemataceae; genus Microseira. The sequence goes on along the minus strand of DNGG01000383.1, from coordinate 2,622 downwards.
ATAAATCTTTTACTGTCACCTGTCAACCAAGAAAACTAAACTTAACAATTTTATTTTTCCGACTTTTCCGACTTT
>DNGG01000383.1:0-2319 GCA_003486675.1 Cyanobacteria bacterium UBA11372 | reverse complement strand
TTTCCGACTTTTCCGACTTTTCCAACTTTTCCGACTTTTCCTACCTGACGGTGGCGATCGCTCTCAATCAATTATCAAAAAAACTTGATGAGAATAGTTCTGATTATCATTATTAAAACGCGATCAAAAGGCTTGAGGAATAAGGGAGAAAGCATGATACTACAAACATCAACGGGTTTGTAGTAAGGAGAGTGCGGCGTGGATAAGTAGTTGGTAGGGCGGAAGAATCCTACTTGGACTAACTGGTGCGCGATCGCACGCTTCCTGACAAGGAACATAGGGGACTCGCCTATAATTAACAGGTGCATCTTGATAACTGGTGGGACAAATGGATATACCAGCGAGTTCCCAGACAAGATTAGAGCGGTTTTTAGTCTGTGGATTGGGCAGTGTGGGACAGTATTGCGTCGCGGCGTTGAAAGAATTTGGCGTCAGCGTGAGTGCGATAGATAAAGCGACGCCCAAAAATTGGCAAATCCCCAACTTACCGCGTTGATTGGATGACTTAATTATTGGAGACTGTCGCCTGCCAAGCGTGTTGGAACAAGCTCAGATCGGGCAGTGTCGGGCTGTACTAATCGTTACGAGTAAAGAGCGGGTGAATATAGAAACAGCTTTGGAGGTACGGGAACTCAATCGCCAAACTCGTTTAGTTGTTCGTTCGGCTCAAAAAAATTTGAATCAATTATTAGCTGAACAATTAGGTAATTATGTCGCTTTTGAGCCAACTCAGATGCCTGCTGGTGCTTTGGCGCTGGCGGCGTTAGCGACTGAGGCGTTAAGTTCCTTCAAGCTAGATGGAAAGTGGCTGCGGGTTGTATTGCACCAAGTGCAAGCGAGCGATCGCTGGTGCAATGTGCGTTTGCTGCACGAACTCAATACCCACAGGCGTCTGATTTTATGTCACACTGCTAATTCGGCTCGACCTGCTCAATCGTTCCACGAATGGGAGCCGGATGTAAGAGTGCAAGCAGGAGACACTCTTGTTTATATCGAAACAAACGAGAGTCAATCTCAGGAATGGGCAAAAGTGACTCCGCAGAATTATTCCAGTTTGTTAGCAGGATTCAAAAGCTTAAACTGGAGAAACCTTGAGCAGAAATTGGCGAAAGCTTGGGAAGCGATCGCGCAAGAACAAACCAGGCGAGTCACGACCATTTCTAGCATTGTGCTTTTGGCTTTGTTGATGAGCGGCACAATTCTATTTAAACTCAACTACCCGGAGCGAACAAACCTGCAAGACGCTTTAAATCTTACAATCGTCTTGCTCATGGGAGGATTTGATAATGTATTTGGGCAACTCGTAATGCCCTTTCCCATCCCGTGCTGGTTGTACTTATTCAGCATCATCCTCACAGCAGCAGGCACGATTTTTGTCGGCTTCTTCTATGCGCTACTGACTGAAAAAGTTTTAGCTGCAAGATTTGAGTTAAACTTTATTTCCATCTAGTGTTTTTGAGGGTGCGAATGCGATCGCTCGCATTTCTGGATGCGATCTCGGTACGGCTAGAAATTTGATGAATAACTTACCCGCCACCTTGGGATTACCGCTTTACAAGCACCAAGCACAGCGCCTGGTGCGAGAATTGAGTAAACTGCAAGCGATCGCTCGCATTCTCCCCATTACTAACTAATAACTCATACAGGACTTACGCAGCAACTCGATATATGGTGGTAGCGGTGCGTTACACTGGGTTAACGCACCCTACATTTAGAATCTTTAATGACTAATCATCCAAGGTCGTCCTTGAGGATGATGATAGCGCTGATTTGTTGTTGATTTTTCGCTTTCAGGGCGATGGATAATGCGAGGTTCTCCACTCCCCTCAATGTGAGCTTTCAACGAAGAAGATAGCATCATCCCTGCTACTGAATAAATGCGTTTAGCTTCGACGTGACAAGTTGGGCAAAGCATCGGTTTGCTAGCTTCGCTCATACTGCGCCATTGCTCGAAGGTTCCACAAGTTTCACAGCGAAATTCGTAAAGTGGCATAACAGAATTTTAGATTGTAGATTTTAGATTCTCTCGTTCCCAGGCGGGAGCCTGGGAACGAAATATTAGAGGCGGAGCCTCTGGCGATAAAAGCGAGGTAGAACCTCGCGAATGGCGTTCCCTGGCGGGAGCCTGGGAACGAGAACAAGGGAGTCTGGGAAGGAAAACAAAGAATTAAACTATGAAGGCAGCACATTCCGCTCAAAAATTGCGGTTGGAACTGCTAGGGTGCAACAAGCATTGGGAATATCGACAATGCCGCTAATTCGTCCTTCGACGGGTGCTGCACCTAAAAGTAAATAAACCTGTTCTCCCGTGTAGCCAAA
>DNGG01000354.1 GCA_003486675.1 Cyanobacteria bacterium UBA11372 | reverse complement strand
TGGGAAGTTTGTATGACAACGGGGATGGGCGGTATTCTGGGTTACTCCGATTGCGAACGCCCTGTTTGTCATACACCCATAGAGAATTTAGTTCCTGCCGGTTTCGACTCCGACATGGCTTTTGCCGTGGTGCTGGGGGGAGATGGGACAGTACTGGCAGGGTTTCGCCAGCTAGCGCCCTCTGGGGTTCCCTTGCTGACGGTTAATACTGGTCACATGGGTTTTCTGACGGAAACTTACGTCAACCAATTGCCGCAAGCAATGGAAAAGGTAATAGCGGGGGAATACGAAATTGAAGAGCGCACCATGCTATCAATTCGGCTGTTCCAAGAAGATACCCTGCTGTGGGAAGCGCTTTGCCTGAATGAAATGGTGATTCACCGGGAACCCCTCACCAGCATGTGCCATTTTGAAGTCAAAATCGGCAGGCACTCACCCGTCGATATTGCGGCAGATGGGGTGATTCTCTCGACGCCGACGGGTTCGACGGCGTATGCTTTGAGTGCGAATGGCCCGGTGATTACGCCGGGAATTCCCGTATTGCAGCTAGTGCCGATTTGTCCTCATTCTTTGGCTTCCCGGGCGTTGGTGTTTGCCAATACCGAACCCGTGACGATTTTCCCGGCAACTCCGAATCGATTGGTGATGGTAGTTGATGGGAATGCGGCGTGCTACGTGTTGCCAGAAAATCGGGTGCGGGTGGAAAAATCGCGATACCCTGCCCGCTTTATCCGCCTGCAACAGCCTGAGTTTTTCCGGATTTTGCGGGAAAAATTAGGCTGGGGTTTGCCTCATATTGCTAAACCTACTTCCGTGGAATTACCATGAATCGGTAATGGCGTTCCCAGGCGATCGCCTGGGGAACGAGGGTAATGGGTAATGGGTTGTGGATTATGAATGCGATCGCGCCCAGCCACAGTCCTTGTGTGTTGGTGATTGAAACCGATGAAGCCTTGGCTCAAAATCTCAGTCTCGATCTGAGAGAATCTGGCTATGACCCAGTGATAGCCCACGATGTGGCTACGGGACTCGATCAAGTTGAGGAACGCCAACCGGCTTTGATTGTGGTAGATCGGTTGTTAGCAGGGGAATCAGGTTTGACCTTGTGCCAGACGCTTAGGCGTGCAGGTTACAGAACGCCTGTATTATTATTGATGGCTCGCGATAGTGTAGAAGATCGGATAGCTTGTTTGGAAGCAGGGGCGGATGATTATTTTCTCAAACCGTACCGCAGTGAAACGTTTCTGAAGCTAGTACGCCTTTACCTGGAGCCGGATACTGATAGTTCAGAACAGTTACGATTTGCCGATCTGATTTTAGATTTGGGCAGTCGCAAAGCCATCCGTAACGGACGATCCATCGACCTGACGATGAAGGAATACGAACTGCTAAAGTTTTTGATGGAACATCCCCGCGACGTCCTCACCCGGGAACAAATTCTGGAAAATGTTTGGGGCGATGATTTTATGGGCGAGTCGAATGTGATTGAAGTTTATATTCGCTATTTACGCTTAAAAATTGAAGATGAAGGGGAAAAGCGGTTGATTCAAACCGTGCGGGGTGTGGGGTACGTTCTGCGGGAAGCTTAGATTAGGGATATGGGGAGCGATCGCTATCATGCAGCGCTACATAATTAGTCTGGGAATGGTTTTAGGCATCTGGCTTGCAGGTTGTTCGCCTTCGGTGTCAAATAGTTCTTCAAACGACAATGCGATCGCTCTACCTCAAGCAACGCCGTCACCCACGTCCCAGTTTAAGGGGCAAATGCTGCCGATTTCAGCACGGGCGACGATCGCAGGTAAGGTAATTAATCTGGAAGTGACTCGGACTCCAGAACAACAGGCGTTGGGGTTAATGTACCGCACTTCCTTACCCGATGACCGTGGCATGTTGTTTGAGTTTAACCCACCCCAGCCGGTCAGTTTTTGGATGAAGAACGTTAAAATCCCCCTCGATATGATTTTCCTGCGCCAGGGGGTGGTGAGAGCGATCGCATCCCAAGTTCCTCCCTGCAATACTAACCCCTGTCCCAGCTATGGCCCCAGTACACCCATCGACCAAGTAATCGAACTGCGGGGCGGTAGGGCGTCTCAGTTGGGATTGAGAGTGGGCGATCGCATCACTGTCCACTTTTTACCCAACTCATCGCCACCATAATTTTAAATAAATTTAATATTTCCCCAACAGTGTTAAGATTATTTACAAGCTTTGTACAAACCGCAAATGCTTTGCTAAGCTGTCCAAGCACCAGTTGTTGCGACAACGGTTGGTGTTGAAGCCAGTCAAGCAAAGAGGAACGCCCGACGCTAAAACTCGCTTCCAGCCAAAAGCGAGTTCAATTAAGAGTCGGTGCTACTTCCGAAAAGCGGCTTTGTAAGTAGTGGTGTCGGTGTGAGCAAAGTGAGATAAGCAAAACTTATAGCGGGGATAACCCAAAGGCATAGTCTTGCCGTAGGGTAAAGCCAGTTGAGTTCCCAAAATCCTACGACCTTTAGGGGATTGAGAGGGAACAAAAAGTATCAAAATATATTCCCTGCTGTAGGTGAGATTGATACCAGTAGCGAGGTAGAACAGAAACAATCAAACTGATTCGTTTTTACCCAGCGCTGCGGTTAAAGAATTCCTGCCTTTAGTTGTTTGCCTTTAGTTGTTACTTAGGTAGCTGGTCTAATTCTCAAGCATTTCAATCATTTTGATTTGCTGAATAAATATACGGCAAGAAAGGCTTGGTGGAGTTCACCCGGTGCTATTTTTTTCTACGCTTGTTACTCGTGTTAACAGAGGTGCTTATGCAGCGCAAAGACAACCTAAAAAGTGTCCACTTGATGTTGAAAATTGCGAGGTTGATCTCGCATATTGGTGTCTAAAAGAGGAGGTGAAAAGCTATGGCACCTGCAACGTTTACGCGGTTTATTCGTTTCTTACAAGAAGAATTGGCAATTTCCAATGGTTCGATTAAAATTGCTTTACGGCATCGGGAGCAAGATCCGGGACCATTACCAATGATTCTTTGGCAGTACGGTTTGGTGACGTTGGAACAATTAGAGAAAATCTATGACTGGCTGGAATCAGCTTAGGATGGAGTTTATCACCCCATATCTGGTAGTTATGTCAGAGCGATTATGTCTGGGGGTAATGGGCGAGTATCGCCGCATTGCCCTAGGATTCAACTATTTTCCATACATCACTCAAGCAAGCGGGTTTAATCAACGACCCGCTTTAAATTTAAGATTTAAGATTTAAGATTTAAGATTGATTTAGATAACAATAAAATCTGCAATCTGCAATCTAAAATCTGCAATTTTTTCCGTGGCTGCTTCTGTATTTTGAAACAAAATTGTAAAGGCTCCAGCACCTAGTTTTTCTTGAGGCCACATGCGGTAGCAAGGAATTTGAGCCAAATGGGATTGATAAGCCGATAAATGGGGAACTTCTACCGGCTGAAACTGGGGAAATTTTTTCAAAAACCACTCGCAAACCGCTTCATTTTCTTCGGGTGAATAAGTACAAGTCATATAAGCTAAATATCCTTGGGGGGCGACAACCTGAGCAGAATTTGCTATAATCCTTTTTTGCCTATTTGAACATTGGTTAATGGCAGATGGGTGAAAGCAACCGGGGGCTTTCCCGCCTTTAGCTAGCAAAGATTGACCAGTACAAGGAGCATCTACGATTACCAATTGGCTAGTTTTAGAAAAGGTTTTCGCCAGAATGCTCGAATCTCGGTTAGCTACAAAAGAGGGATGAACCTGGCAGCGTTTTAAATTAGAAATTAGCATTCCGAGGCGTTTGCCAATGACTTCGTTAGCAATGAGTAAATCTGGGTGCAAGCTTCTCCAAGCAAAGATACTCTTACCGCCAGGGGCAGCACAGATATCTAAAATTAAAGGCGAAGGTGAAGATATAGTTAACAAAGTAGAAGCTGCAAAAACCGAAGAAAAGTCGAGGCAATAAAAATAACCTGCCTCGTGCAAAGGATGCTGACCGGGTTTAGTATCTAAAGATAAACGGTCAACAAAGCTGGGTTGCCAGGATGTTGGCGATTCTACAGAGAAGGACAAAATATCTGGTTTTTCTTTACACCAAAGAATGCAGGGATGAAAAGTCTGAGGATGAATTAATGCGTCAACAAATCTTTCTCGCTCCTCTGAGTTGTCAAACAGACGCTGACTGAGCTTAAGCAGTAAGTTAGAGGGTTTTTCCATACTTGTATTAATTGAATGTATTAGCCGCAAAAGACGGAGTTTTTCAATCCAGTTTTATCTCAGACTGGGAGGTTTTGATGGTA
>DNGG01000532.1 GCA_003486675.1 Cyanobacteria bacterium UBA11372 | reverse complement strand
ATAATGTCCGGTGCGTGTCCGCCTCCCGCACCTTCCGTATGGTAAGTGTGTATGGCGCGACCTTTAAACGCGGCGATCGTGGCTTCCACAAACCCAGCTTCGTTGAGAGTGTCGGTATGAATTGCTACTTGTACGTCGTACTTGTCTGCCACGCTCAAACAGGTATCAATTGCTGCGGGGGTGGTTCCCCAATCTTCGTGTAATTTTAAACCCATGGCACCGGCGAGGATTTGTTCTTCGAGTGCTTGGGGCTGGCTGCTATTGCCTTTGCCCAAAAATCCCAAGTTCACGGGGAAGGCGTCGGCGGCTTGCAGCATTCGGTAAATATGCCAAGGGCCGGGGGTGCAGGTGGTAGCATTTGTACCCGTGGCGGGGCCAGTACCGCCGCCGATCATGGTGGTGATGCCGGATGCGATCGCTACTTCAATTTGTTGCGGACAAATAAAGTGAATGTGCGTATCAATCCCGCCTGCGGTGAGAATCTTTCCTTCTCCGGCAACAATTTCGGTGCCGGGGCCGATAATAATATTGACGTTGTCTTGAATATAGGGATTTCCGGCTTTACCAATTTTGAAAATTTTGCCATTTTTAATGCCGACATCGGCTTTGACAATCCCCCACCAATCTAAAATTAGGGCATTGGTAATTACCATATCAACCGCACCATCGGCGTTAGAAATGGGAGATTGTCCCATACCGTCGCGGATAACTTTACCGCCGCCGAATTTGACTTCATCGCCGTATGTGGTAAAATCTTGTTCGACTTCGATGAATAATTCTGTATCGGCTAAGCGGATGCGATCGCCCACTGTCGGGCCATAAGTTTCTGCATAAGCACGCCGATCCATTCTATAACTCATACTTGCTCCTGAGTCGCGCCTAGAATAGGATATGCGATCGCGATTTATTTCCAGCAGGTGCGTTAACTTTTTTAACGCACCCTACTAACTAAAAAGGAATCCCCAAGTCTATTGATGCTTCTTCTCCCAGCCATAATTTAAGTTTTTCTTCATAAATAGCGGTAATTGTATTATCGATAAATTCATAGACTCGATCGAGTTGGTTTAAATCATCTCTTGGGATTGTAAAACTGTTGCCATAGGGATAAACCGAGACGACGAAAGTATTGCGCTTTTTTCTAATTGATAAAGTAAAGCTCAGTCTCTCCAGGGCAGAATTATTAGGTTCTTGAGGATTTTCATATAATGTCATGGCGATGTTAAAGAAGAGATATCCATCCTCGTCTACATCCATTTCCCCAGTTTCTATCGGACATTCAAAATATAGGATCATCCGATGAACCAAAAAATCAGCAAAATCCTGGCAAGAATGCTTGTATTCGATAGATTGCTTCCTAGCAGCAGCATAAGCTTTGCAAAGTTCCTCAAATTTGGACATCTAAACACCCTTTTGAATTTTATCAGAGGGGAGGCAAAATACCTGCCCCTCAATATTCTATCTTCAAAGAACGTAAACCGAGCCTCTCACCTTTGTTTCTTGCTGCGATCGCAGTTAACAAACCAAGAATTTTTCCGAGCAACAAAGGTGATTTGCCTTAGAAATTGGGTTTCTGGCGGCGATCGCAGCTAACAAACCGACAATTTTTCCGAAAAACCAAGGTGATTTGCCTATTTAAGGAACGTAAACGGGAGTGGTTTCAACTCCTAGTTCATCCCTCCATTCTGACAAAGATTTCTCCCAATTTTCTTCCCATTTTTGCGCCAAAAAGGGTTTTGCTTTCGACCCCATCCTATATCCCAGAGCAACGCGATCCAACAACCTGTCCAAATCTTTTGGAGACTGGATTAGAGTCTTCAATAGCCCACCCGCTATCAGTACGATCGGCAAGGGTAAGTGAGTTTGAGCCAAACTGAATGCTTGCAGTCCTAACTCTCCAAAGACATCGGTGCCAAAACCCGTAACTGTGTGCCAAATATCGTGGCTTTGTCGGATGCGTAAAAGCACGTAGCTCAAATCATCTGTTACCTCAATTGGGCGGTAAAATTCTGGATCGAAATTGGCTTGTTTCATCGCCGATGCGTACTCATATCCCAGGGAACCTGGAGGAGATTTTATCAACTCATCTAAATTGGGAGTTGGGGTCAAATAACGTTCCTCGACGATCTGAGACACCCCTGGCTTAGATTTTATGTATTCTAATGCCAGTTTACTAGCATCGCTGTTCTGCATTCCCTCAACAATGTCAAAAACCGAGTCCGTATTACCGGGGTTTTTCACAAGTGAAATCAAGCCCTTAAATGCAGTTAATAACTCGCGGTTGATCTGGGGGATTTTGATGAGCGACATATAGACTCCTGGTCTAACAAATTGGATGTTTGGCAAAAATTAGCGGTAAATAGCTGCAAAGACGACCCTGATACTGTTATTTACAGCTCAACACAAATTTTTGGCGCTGGCTTCACCCATTTTAGGTATTTTGCCAGAAGTCTCTTAACTTCAATTGCCTTCTAGCTTACCGTTGATTTTGCCATTGAAGCCATAAACTTGACGGCTACCGGCAAACGGGACTAACTCGACTTCTCTTTCATCCCCTGGTTCAAAGCGCACTGCTGTGCCTGCTGGGATATCCAGCCGCATTCCTCTGGCTTGTTCTCGGTCAAATTCTAAGGCTTCGTTGACTTCGTAAAAGTGAAAGTGCGAGCCAACTTGTATCGGGCGATCGCCTGTATTTGCTACTCTTAACCGTACTGTATGACGCCCTGCATTTAATTCAATCTCTCCCTCTGGCGTAATTATTTCACCTGGAATCATATTTAACTACCACCTTTAATCAAAAATCAACGCTCAAAACTTTTAGCGTACTCTTTTAATATCTTAGTATATTTTAGTTCTTTTCCTAGAGATATATCTCTCATACTTGTACGCAGCTAATACAATCGATAATATTCCGCCTATCCATATTACTAAAAATTGCCATTGTATAGGATATTTATCTTTGCCTGCAATGCAAATAGGATAAAGGAAATCTCGTCCACCGAGATCGTCAAAACTGAGTGCTAACTTAATGGGAGCTGCTTCTTCTAATTTGCTGTTCATGACCGCTTGCGGATCGATGTTTTGTGAAGGTTTAAGTCCCTGTAATTGATTTTGGCAGTTGATGACTATTTCATTTTTAGGATTGTTGTCAGTATCAAAATTATGCAAACGATTCTCATCCGGATGATCCAACCCTAAAGCATGACCTATTTCATGAAGTAATACAGTGGTAAAATGATTGCAAAATTGGTTTGCAGAATCGTTAGTTAAATAATAACATTTACCAAGATTAAATATTATATCAGCACTCATAATAGTTCCTCCATCTATCTGGTGATTGTTTGTACTAAAAGGTTTTTCCCGGAGCGAAAACGCAGAATAAGTGTAAGCTATACCTCTAAAAGGAATAAAAATAACCTCTTGGCTTAGAGCAAATAAGTCAATTTCAGCGCCAAAAAATTGCTGACGATCGGTATTTTTTTCCAAATTAAATAGGGTTTTATCCAATTGGGTTTTAATCAATGAACTAACATTGACAAATTTCAGGATTGGATGACCTTGTGCCCAGATGTCAAACGTTTGTTGAATTGATTGCTGAATTTCCTCGCAACTAGGCTGAGGTCGATCGATAAAGCGAGGTAAAATTTGGCTGCAAAAACTGGGAGCGATCGCATACTCAATTCCACCGCCCAAACCTCGAAAATTTTGATTCACCAATGACTTGGATACATTAGTCCAGCGAGCCGCAATCAGCAATTCATTAGCAATATCATCATTATTGCTCACCTTAGGCAGAACTACAAAGCCAAATGCTGGTAGTGAATAAATCGTAATAGTCAAGATCGAGGCTATTATTACGATCGGGATAATTAAACTTCTAATTATCATTTTTAACCTCCACTATTAGTTTTTTATCGCTCCCGATTGATTGAATTTGGAATGCTTAAAAAACCTTCTAACTAGCGAATTGGATCGTGAACCGTCACCAATTTTGTTCCATCTGGAAAAGTTGCTTCCACTTGCACTTCATGCACCATTTCCGCTACTCCTTCCATCACTTCTTCCCTGGTTAGCAAAGTTGTGCCGTAACTCATTAAATCTGCAACGGTGCGACCATCTCTCGCCCCTTCTAAAATTGCCGCAGTAATATAAGCCACCGCTTCGGGATAATTGAGTTTTAAACCTCTAGCTTTGCGACGCTCTGCTAACAATGCTGCGGTGAAAATTAGTAATTTATCTTTTTCTTGGGGTGTGAGTTGCATTTTCCTTACGATGGGTAATGGGTAATGGGTAATGGGTAATGGGTAATGGATGATGACCTATTACCAGCATTGGTATAACAGATTCCGATTTTCCATGCTTTGTTATAAACCGGGTTTCTGAGAAATTTGCCAAACTCGCGGTAATATGGCGGGACGTGCTAAAAAAGATTGACGTAACAGATGCCATACGGCTATAAACCAGTTTCTCACTTCTGTTGTGGAATTGCCGCGATATCGACATAATAACCCTTCGGTTAAGCGGGTGACGCCGATCCCCCCCCGGTGTGTATCCCAGAGATTTCTCGCTTTTTCCACTAACTCTGGTGTTACGGGTTGTCCTACCCAAGTTAAACTGGCGACAATCGGATATCCACCTAAACTGTGGGGACTGTCGATCGTTTCTTCACTAGCAAATAGCCTTTGTCTGTCGATCCATAAAGGGCGTCCTTGCTGCCAAATTTCGGTATTACTTCGCCACTCTCCCTGCAAGAATTTTTCTCCTCTGGCACTGCGTCCAAACCTGGTAATTTCCCAACCTAACCAACTCGATCCTAAACCTAATTCTACTCGCATATCTTGCCGATAAATCGCGCCGTTAAAAATTATTGTTTCCTGGGGTAACCATTCTAAAATTGCACCTGCGTCTACTTGCATTTGCATCGAAACTTCTGCTGTTTCTCCGTTGCTGCGATAAATTTTACTCGCAGCAGTGGTGGTAATTAAAGCTTGCGCGTTTGGTTGCAAGTGGAAGTTTAATGAGAGGCGATCGCTTCCCACCATCCCCCCAGCCGTGTGTAAAATTACACTGTGACAAACTTCTTCCCCTTCTGGATAAAACGGACGTTGCACCTTTAGCGGCGCTTGCGCTCGATGATAAACTACCTGGGTAACGCCCCGGCGACGAGCATACGTCAAATCCAGGCTACCATGCCAGCCCCATGACAAGTTATCTGTTGTTTTGGGAATTTGGTTCACGTGAGCAAATCCAACATTATTTACTGAGAATACCGATCTGTTTTGTGCTTAGCAACCGATCGGCTAGGATTTTTTGAGTATTATTCTCATTTTAATTTTTTATTTTACTTAAACATTAAAATCAAATATTTACAATAAGTTTACCATTATTGTAGAAAAAAATATACTAAATTGGTTAAATTGTTTTTGACGATGCGAACTTGGCTCGTTGCAATTAAACAAAACAAAAGTATCAGGGAGAGATTATGCCTGAAGTTCTGTTCAAAGTTGACTTAAACAAACCGTTTACCGAGCAACCATTGGTAGGTCACAATCGCTGGCATCCGGATATTCCAGCGGTAGTTTCTGTTAATCCGGGGGCGGTATTTCGGATTGAATGCAAAGACTGGACGGATGGACAAATTGGCAATAACGATAGTCCCGATGACGTGCGGGATGTAGATTTAACGGTTGTTCACGTATTAAGCGGGCCAATTTATGTGAATGGGGCGCAACCGGGAGATATTTTAGTCGTTGATATTTTGGATGTAGGAACTCTTTCCGAATACGAATGGGGATTTACAGGTATTTTTGCGAGAGAAAATGGGGGAGGTTTCCTCACGGATCATTTCCCAATTGCCCAAAAAGCGATTTGGGATATACAGGGAATTTATACGCGATCGCGTCACATTCCCGACGTCAGATTTGCCGGAATTCCCCACCCCGGTTTAATTGGATGTGCGCCTTCCCACGAACTACTAGCAAAATGGAACAAGCGAGAAGCAGAATTAGTCGCAACCAACCCGGATCGAGTACCGCCTTTAGCAGCATTACCAAACCCAAAAAATGCGATTCTCGGATCGTTGCAAGGCGCAGACTACGATCGCGTTGCCCAGGAAGCTGCAAGAACCGTTCCACCCCGCGAACATGGGGG
>DNGG01000459.1:12537-12906 GCA_003486675.1 Cyanobacteria bacterium UBA11372 | reverse complement strand
CCGATGTTATAGCAGAGCGATACCAGCGCATCAAACTGATTTTGGTTAAGCGAAATGCCACTGACTAACTTAGAGACTTTTTCAGCTACTTCATCGCATTCCAATTGCAGAAAAGCTTCGGCTTCCTGTTGTGTAATTGTGTCACCTATCTGCACCTTCTGCCCGTTCGGATATCGAATCGTTCCATATCCTATGGTTGGTATCCCGACTGGATCTTTGTAGGCATGTAAACGCAGCCCTTCCCATTTTTTAATTAAGTCTAAACAATTTTGAGAAATCTTCATAGGATTTGTAACCTTGTTATTAGTCTCACTTCCTGTGAGTTGGATAATTTCATCTAAACTCGCCGTTAACCGAGTTCAAGCCTGA
>DNGG01000459.1:3199-12191 GCA_003486675.1 Cyanobacteria bacterium UBA11372 | reverse complement strand
GGTAATTGGATTCATTGGCAGTAGGAGCTACTTTTACCAACAATTAAGTAAAACCACTTGCGGCTCTCGTTAAAGTGTGCCCCTAAAGAGTGACAATTACCCATTACCTATTACCTATTACCAGTCAACTCGATGTAACTAGCAAATTACGTTATTAAAGCATTAAAATATGAAAATATTGATAATAAATATGCTAAAGTTGTGAATAATTAAATTGCAGCGCCAGTCATGACGCGATTCATTTACGACCAGTTTGCAAAAGATTATTTATCGGAACTCCTATCGCCCATAGGACAAGTTACCGCCAGTCGTGACGTAGCTTCCGAAGTGCGAGAGATTGATGTTTACTTCACTCCCTCAACTGCCACACAAGATTATGTGGAAATGCTGGGTATATTAGGAAAAATGGCAACTACAACCGCCTTGTTTGAACCGTTTTGCAATCCGGTTACTGTGGGCGAGGTTTGTAGTTGCTTGGGCAAATTATTGGACGTGCGAGCGGAAGTAGAACGTAGATCCAGACGATAAAATACTAGCATCCAAGAAGCAGAATTACCCAAACTATGGATTTTGACTCCCACAGCATCGGAGGCTTTGCTGAATGGGTTTCATGCAACTCCAGATGAAGAAAACTGGCCCAGGGGAATCTATTTTTTAGGGGAATATTTGCGGACGGCAATTGTGGTCATCCATCAACTGCCGGAAACAGAAGCAACGTTGTGGCTGAGAATCTTAGGTAGGGGGAGGGTGCAGGAACGAGCAATATTGCAGTTGAGTGGTTTATCGGTCGATAATCCAATCCGCGCGATCGCGCTAGAATTACTTTATAAACTGCAATCAGGCTTAGCGGTAAATACTGAACAGCAATTAGAGGCAGAAGATCGGGAGTTAGTTATGGCAATAACACCCTTATTTCAGCAGAAATTAGAAGCAGTCAAACAAGAAGGCAGACAAGAAGGTATACAAGAAGGCAGGCAAGAAGGCAGGCAAGAAGGACAGCGAGCGATTTTAGAAAGCTTCTTCTTAGTGCGGTTTGGTGAATTAGATGCGGTTTTGGCTGCTTTTTTAAACCCAGTATCGACTTTACCTGCTACCGAATTTACGATGTTGTTTTTGCAATTGTCCGCGCTGAATGTTGACGAACAAGGAATGCAGCAAGCCAGAAAATTGCTAGCAGAAAATGTCTTGAGAATGCGGCTTGGGGAATTGGGCGAACGCCTCCCCGTTATGGTGCAAAATTTACTGGCATTGTCGGCAGAAGAGTTAACTTTATTGCTGCAACAGTTGCCGCAATTATCGAATGAGGAACTGTTAGCTAGGTTGTCGGATTAGCATCGCTAAAACTATCAAAGTTGGTAGATTCACATCTTGCACCTTGAGGCAGAGCCTCGGTTTCTCGTTCCCAGGTTGAACCTGGGAACGAGATCCGGGAGGTTCTACCTCCCGTGGTGCAAGATGTGAGTAGAGGGTGAGAAAGCGATACCGGAGGCATATCGCTCTGTTAGTGACTTTTGTCAAGTCTTTTCAACTTGCAGATTGTTGAAGGATGGGGAAAGAGCGATCGCATCTGCACCCTCGATCCCTTTTAATCATTGGGGATAGAATCCAATCCTTCTGCCATTGTTAAAAGTGGCAAAATAATATCCACGATTTTCCGGTATTTGATAGGCTCCACGTTGGAATCCTGGACTATAGTCATCATCAAACGAAACCACTGGATTTCCCAAAGATTGACCGCCACCGCCACAGCCATCAGAGCTACCAGTTGTAATTTGTGTCTTGTAGGTTGCGCCTTGTCCTGCTGCTAAAGCAAATTCCTGATTGTTGATTCTGAAATTAATCCGATTTTGCGTATTATTACGAAGAATAAACTCTCTGTAACGTGGTGGGATGACAGATTGAGTACATGCTCCAGTTGAGCCACCCGACGATCCAGGAATCGGAATTGGTAATCTGTCCCAATTGCGTGGATCGCAGGTAATGTCACCCCAGCCACAACCAGCGAAAGCAGGTTTTTCTATTAGACACAGTGGTGTGGCTCCTAGCACTAAACTTGTGAGGAAAAGGAGCGATCGCTTAACGGTGAGCTTTGTGTTAATAACCATAACTTTAATTACTTTCTTGGTTGATAGTTTCATCAAATCTCACCGTTAACTGAGTTCAAGCCTGAAAATGACTGAGTTGATCTGACTTTTGAGCTGTTTTCTCGGTATAGAATTTAACTATGGTTAAGGGATCGTTATGTCGAGGTCGCTCAAAGTTCGTACTGAATATATCGGCAAGATTAAACTGGCTGTGCGACGGCATGGTTTTCCCAGCCAGCGCGCGCTAGCTGAAGACTTGAAACTAGCGCTCTCTACAGTTAGTAATTTTTTAACGGGTAAACCTGTGGATCGGGCGATTTTTGAGGAAATTTGCCAGAAATTGTCGTTGGACTGGAAAGAAATTGCTGAAGTAGGTATTGATACTTCGCTATATGAGTTGGAATCCAAGACTAAGATCGGCGAGGCAGAGCCTCTAAGATTTCGCTCCCAGGCTGAGCCTGGGAGCGAGGTGTCGAAGCTGGAGAATGTTAGAAGTCGCAAGGATTTGGGAGAAGCGCCAGATGTTTCTCTCTTCTACGGTAGGCAGCAGGAAGTTGCTACTTTAGAACAATGGATTCTTCAAGAGCGCTGTAGGTTAGTAGCAATATTAGGAGTGGGAGGAATTGGTAAAACTGCTTTATCTGTTAAGTTGGCACATCAGATCCCAGACAATTTTGAATATGTTGTTTGGCGAAGTCTCCGCAACTCCCCACCTCTGGAGGAAATACTGACTGAGTTAATTCAGTTTTTTAGTCCACTTCAGGACTTTAACCTACCTACAACCGAATATGGAATAGTATCGCGTTTTTTAGAATACCTGCGTCAACATCGGTGTTTAATCGTTCTAGATAATTGCGAATCAATTCTTCAAGAAAGTACCTGCGTCGGAGATTACAAAAGTGGGTATGAAGGGTATGGTTATCTCTTCAAGTGTATAGGAGAAACTCAGCACCAAAGTTGTGTAGTGCTAACCAGTAGGGAAAAGCCTAGTGAATTGGTGCAGATGGAAGGCGCTGGGTTGTTGGTGCGATCGCTTCGTTTAAACGGTTTAAGCGAACTAGAGGGTTATAAAATTCTTGAAACCAAAGGATATTCTGGATCGGTTGCCGAATTAAAGCCCCTGGTTGAGCGATACAGCGGCAATCCATTGGCATTAAAAGTAATTGCCACGACAATTAATGAACTATTTGATAACAACATTGCTGAATTTATCAACCAATAAACTATTATTTTTGGCGATATCTGGAAGCTTCTAAGTGAACAGTTTGCCCGTTTATCTCCTGTAGAATTTCAGGTGATGTACTGGTTAGCAATTGAGCGCGAATTGACTTCTTTGCAAGCTCTCGGGGAAAATATTTTTCCCTCTGTAACAATGCGGGAACTGCTAGAAGCCATTGCATCTCTACAGCGTCGTTCGTTAATCGAAAAACAGTCGAGTAGCTTTACACAACAACCTGTCATCATGGAGTACGTGAGTAATCTACTGATTGAGCAAGTACAAGCAGAAATTAAGACCGAACAAATATCCCTTTTCCACAAATTTGCTCTGATTAAAACTCAATCAAAAGATTTTGTGAGAGAATCACAATTACGGCTAATTGTCAATCCCATTATTGAAGGATTGCGCTCATATTTCCGGACAGAAGCAAACATCCGTAAGAAACTAGATAGCTTATTGCACAAAATTCGGCGCTCCGATGAATTCAGGCTAGGCTATGCGGCTGGAAATTTGATTAATCTGTATCGCTATTTAGGGCTAGATATTGCCGGATACGATTTTTCAGAATTAACGATTCGACAAGCATTACTACAAGATATTAATTTGCACGATGTTAACTTTTCTGAGTCGGAATTTGTTCATCCATTATTTCCACAAACTTTTGGTGGTATTCTAGCTGTTAGGTTTAGTGACGCCGGTAAAATATTAGCAGCGAGCGATACAAACTGCCAGATTCAATTGTGGGAAATTGCCAACAGACGGCGGATTTTAACCTTGCAGGGACATACTAACTGGGTGCGCCGCATTGTTTTTCACCGCGACGGAAAACGGCTTGTCAGTGCTAGCGATGATGGCACTGTGAGAATTTGGGATTTGTCTGAAGCGAGTTGTAAGAAAATTTTGTCTGGTCATGCAGGTAGCGTTTACGGTATTGCATTAAGCCCTAACGGTGAACTGATTGCCAGTACAAGTGATGACGGTACAATTCGTTTTTGGAATGCTGACAGCGGCGAGTGTTTGCGAATCCTAAAAGGACACCTTTCAGGAGTTTTGTCTCCTAGTTTTAGTCCCGGCGGCAAATTGTTAGCAACTGGTAGTTTTGACAGTACAATCCGCATTTGGAATGTAGAGGATGGTACTTGTTTGCGTACACTTACCGAACATAAAAATTGGGTGACAGGACTTAGTTTTAGTCCCGATGGAAAATGGTTAGCTAGTCCGAGTTGCGATCGCACGATCCGGATTTGGCGCGTCGCCGACTGGAAGTGCATCAGGGTTTTAGAGGGACATACTGGATGGCTGTGGGGAGTAGATTGGAGTCCAGACAGTAACCTACTTGCTAGTTGCAGTGTCGATTGCACCGTCAAACTTTGGGATGCGATCGCAGGCAAATGTCTGCGAACTTTGGGAGGACACAAAATTCAAATTTGGCGAGTTGCTTTCAGTCCAGATGGCAGAACGATCGCTACTGGAGGTGAGGATCAAACAATTAGATTGTGGGATGTAGAAAGCGGACGTCGCACGATAACGATGGCTGGATATACTAATTGGGTGCGCGACGCTATATTTAGTCTTGACGGTAAAGTAATTGCCGCCGGATATAAAGATAAATGTTTGCGGATTTGGGATAGCAATAGCGGTGAGTGTTTGCAACAGTTTCAAGCTCACGCTCAAGGCGTTTCCTCTGTTATTTTCCATCTTAACGGTGAATGGCTGGCTAGCGGCGGACACGACTCAATTGTTAAAGTTTGGAATTGGCAAAGTGGGGAATGTCTTGCTGTTTTGAAAGGACACAGCAATGAAGTATGGGGATTGGCATTTAGTCCTGATGGACGATTGCTTGCTAGTAGCAGTTTCGACCAAACAATTAGATTGTGGGATATTGAAAATAAGACTTGCTTGAAAGTACTTTTAGGACATAGCGATCGCATTCCCACCCTAGCATTCCACCCCAATGGAAAAATACTCGCCAGCGGTAGTGACGATTGCACTATCAAACTCTGGAATATTACTGAAGGAAATTGCTACAAAAACCTAAACGGACACACTGCAAGAGTAGGAACGGTAACATTTAATGCTGATGGTACTCGATTGCTCAGTGCGAGTTTAGATCGGACATTAAAAATTTGGGATGTCGGTACGGGGGAATGCTTACAAACGCTCCAAGGTCATGCAAATTGGGTAATGGGCGCAGCTTTTTTCCCTGATAATCGTACAGTTGCTAGTGGGGGATGCGATCGCGCGATCAAAATTTGGGACAGCTACACAGGAGAATGCTTACATACTTTAACAGGTCATACAAACTGGATCTGGACAGTTGCAATTAGTCCAGATGGTCAAAAACTTATTAGTGCAAGCGAAGATGAATCTGTCCGGATTTGGGATGTCGGGAATAGAAATTGTTTGAGCGTATTAAAACCGAAACGTCCCTATGAAGGGATGCAAATTACTGGAGTAACTGGGTTAACTCTGGCTCAAGAAACAATGTTAAAGGAACTTGGGGCGATATGAATCAGCAAGCTCATTTTGTCGGCGAACCTTGTAGAAAGTTTTTTGTTCCCCGATCTGCGATCAAAACCTGTCGCGAAGAAATTACCGATTTGCGGTTGATGGTTCGCAAATATGTCAAGAATAGTAACGGAGATTGGGAATTAATTGCACAAGATGCTAATGAATTACCGGCGGGATTGCAAGGTTATGTTTTCACCGTTGGTGCGCTGTTCCAGGATCAAAATCGCCCCCAAGAAGACGGTACGCAACTTTATACAGGCGATGGGATGATTTATCGCTTGGGATTTGAACAAGGTCAGGCTATTCTAAAAACCAGAATTGCCAAAACTCCTTGCTATTATGCCGATTTAGCAACTGCTGGAGACAGCAATCGAACAGTTTGGCAACCTCAAACGGAATTTGCCAAGCGACATCGGATATTTTCTTATTTTGCAGGATTTCGGAATGGGGGACCGAGCCGTTTCAGTATACTTTTGGGTGGCAGAAATCAACTGAATACGGCGTTTTTGAGAGTAGGCGATCGCTTAATAGTCACCATTGATGCAGGTCGTCCTTATGAAGTCGATCCCAACTCCCTAGAATTACTCGCACCCATCGGTAGCACAAACTGTTGGCTGGGAATTTTTCCCATTGTTCCTAAATTAGTCGCTAAGATTTCTCGGTTAATCCCTCCGCTTACTACCAATTATCCATTTGATGTTTACATTAATTCAGCTCATCCTGTTGCCGATACCAAAAAATATAATAATATTTACGGCTCTACCATCAATGGCTTTTTGACTACCAACTATTCGACTGGATATAACGGATTATACCGCAAGCCAGTCAATTGGTTTTTTGACCAAATTAATAATATTTCCAGAGGAGAAGCCACCGCCAAAGAGCAATTTGGACGCTTTACCGACTTAATTTACTACACCTTCGATCGAGCAACCGAATCCTCAGAATCAGAACTGAAACGATGGCGATTAATTCTAGCAAATGGTTCGCATAAAGGAAAACCCGTCATCGTTGAACAGTCGCTTCATCAACTGGCAATTACAGAAGACTTTATCATTCTGGCTGACATCGCCTTCAAAATGGAGTTTTCCCAAATTTTTTCACCATTCCTTTTCGGGTTTCTCAAATTAAAACTATTTCAAAAATTCTGGTCGCTGGGTGCATGGATCTATGCCAAATTCTTGCGGGCAATCCCTCCTTTACCCAATGGAATTATTTACATCGTCAAGCGGTCAGATTTAGAAAAATATCCAGCTTGTACGGCAGATACAGAACCTACGCCATTACCAGCTTTGCAAGTTATTTTGCCCCACGAAATTTCTCACTTTGCTGCCGATTACAACAATCCCGATGGCAAAATTACACTCCACGTCGGTCATATTAATGGCTGGGATGTTACTGAGTGGATTACAAGATACGATCTTCCGGTTCCTTCTAAGCCTTCTTGGCGCTGCGACTTAGAAGGAATGCAAGTTGGTACGACGGATTTGGGAGGTTTAGCCAAGTATGCAATCGATGGAAATACTGGCAAAATCGAGAAAATTCAGACAATTCGAGATACTAATTTTACTTGGTCGCCATCAATTTATACCCATAGCGAACTAAGTCGCGATGATGCTAATAACCCAGAAGAACAAATCAAGAATATTTACTGGCTGTGTTGGGGGTTTTCTTGGGAACTGATTCCCCAGCGAATTTACGATGCTTATAAATTGAGAGAATCGAGAACAATTCCGATTGAGGATTTACCTTTAAACGATAAACCTCTGACTTTGGTGAGGCTGGATACCGAGACGATGACTGTCGCCGATTCCTTTCAGTTTCCACGGGGTTATTTTGTTTCTTCGCCTCAGTTTGTTCCCAGTTATGAGCGATTACCTGAAGGAGCAGATCCATCTACGCACGGCTACATTGTCTGCGTTGTATTGGCTGACAATTTAGACAACAAAGAGCAATCATGCGACGAATTCTGGGTGTTTCATGCCGATGATTTTAACAAGCCTATTTATCGTTTGCTCGCTCCCAGCGATCGCGAACCATTGAATTTGGCACTAACTTTGCACACAACTTGGATGCGAGAAATCGGTAATTACAATCAAACAGGGCGATATGGCGATGAACCCATTCGCCAACAAATCCGCAAAGAATCTGTTTGTCTTGACTACCAGTCTCGCTTAGAAAGAGCCAATTCAGTTGTGCATGAATTATTCGACGATATTGTTTACGGGTACTTCCCCTTGCAACTTTCAGAACAAAAAGCTATGAAACGCTTGCAAGAGTCAGATTACAAAATCAGATGCGATCGCCCAATAGATCGCGAATGATATCGTGTCCGGTTACATCGGTTGTGTATATTTCTCTTTGTGTAGGGGCGGGTTTTACCAACCAATCTGTGGAGGGCACGAGATGTTTAGATAAACCCTTCCTTTGTTTACGCTACCGATGCTACCGGACATGATATGATATCACGAGCGCTTGCTTGCATCGGCATCGCGTCGGGGGCGGGTTTATCAACATCATTCGCTATCAATCAAAGGAAACTTGTAAAACCCGCCCCTACAAAACCATTAACCATACGAGTCCGATACCAAGGGACTTGATATAAACTAAGGTCAAACAATATTCTTTTTAATTGAGGATATATCTACAGTTCCAAAGTTTGTCAATAAAGCAATATTTAAGTTTTCAAGAGAGTGTACCAGCCAGCCAATTTCTTTGAAAGTTTGGGTTTCATAGTAAGAAAATAAAATTGAAAATCGCTTTTCTAAATGGGGTTTAACCTTGCCAGAAAGCAAGGCAATTTTGAGTAATAAACTCACGGTTTTGAGCGCTCCCAAGTTATTTAACATATCGAAAAAATAGAGATATTCAGGATCTTGAGGACTCGTGACTAAAAAATTAAATAATTGGCTGCAAGTCCGCATAATTAAAAGCTCGTCTATTTTTTTATTGTCGTTTTCGGTTAATGTATTTTTTAAGAAATTGTACAAGCGTTGGTTAAATTGATGCTTACCATATTTGGCATCCACCGATGCGATTAAATATTGGTATAAATCTTCTTTGAAGTCTCGATAGGTTTTGGTTATGGTATGACGACTGAGGAAAATATTCGCTAAGTCTTGATAAGTGTAGGTTTTTTCTACTTTTCCCATAAATTCCTTGATGGCAAAGTAAAGTT
>DNGG01000459.1:0-3008 GCA_003486675.1 Cyanobacteria bacterium UBA11372 | reverse complement strand
TTCCTTGATGGCAAAGTAAAGTTGCTCGTCGCTTAAAAGGGTAGGATTCGGCAGGGGTTGCTTCATGTCTGCCGATTGAGAAATAACGATCTCAGGTTGGTAGGAAGGATTGAGCATAAGATCTCCAAAACTATTGCTCCGGGGTTTAGGTAAATTTGTTTTGGGAGCTTGTTGAACTCGCTTGAGCAGGTAAGGGATATATTCAGAAAGCCTATTTTCAAATTGCTGCCGATTTTTTTCTTGAATTTCCCGGATCATTTGTCGATGTTCGTAAGAACTGTCTTCCGGCAGCAAATAATGACTATACAAATAAGGATATCGATAAATTAATTGACTTAAGGGTTGATTGGGTTCTGGGTGATGTAGAGTATAGTTGATCTCTACGACGGGTAACAAGCGTTTGAGAATTTGATATTCGTCGCTTTGGGTAAACAAATAAACTAATTCGTGCAAGCGTCTAACAACCCGGGAAGGCGAGGCTTTTTGCTTATACCGCCAAGCCCCATGATCTAATAATGCTACCAAATCGCCAACTGCCTCTTTATATTTAGGGTTGGCTTGCCAGCGGTTGATCAGAATATAGCAGCAACGATTGAGAAAATAGTTAAATTTTGACTCTTGATTTAAAAATGCTATAATTCTATAAAGAGCCGCTTCCACTTCCGATTCGGGATAGCCCATGCCGTCAATAAATAACTTGTTAAACCGTTCAAGTAACTCTCTGGGTGACTTTCTTTTTGATAATTCGAGTAGGTGGTCGTAGAGGAGCTGTTCGTCGCTGTTAGTCGGTTCCCGCATCTGTTTATTCTCAGGGTCTTGTAGTTTTTCTAATTCCTGATGCACCCAGCTTTGATTAAAAATTAATTGGTAAATTCGATTGTAAACTTTTAATTTACCTTGGTGTTTAACGACTAATCCAGATAGTCGCAATTCCATTTTTTCCGGACTGTCGTCGGCTGGTATTTCGCCCTGATGTAAAATTTGCTGATACAGTTTTAACAGCTTAACGGTGCTAGCGTTGGGATGCAAAAGGCGCTCGCGGATGGTTCGCAAGTGTTCCGGTTCGTCTTGAGATTCCCAATTTTCCACGATGCGCGATCGCACCAACTCCTCTACCCATTGAGCTTCCCTCCCTTCGCGAATCGGAGAATTTTCCCCTATCGCTAGTTTACAAAGTTTTTGCACCAGAAAGGGCTTGCCACCCGTCCAATCTAAAATCGCTTTCAAGATGGCTAAAGGGTTTTTAGTTTGACGCGCCAATCCTTTAGCTAATGGCAAGCTTTCATGCAGTTGAAATCCGGTTAAATCAATGGCGCGACCAATATCAAAAGGCGTGCGATTGGCATCTTGAATTAACTCGCTAGGCGTCGCCACGCCCAACAAAGCAAAAGCCAGACGCCGATATTCCGGACGATCCGCTCGTTTGTTGTAGCAAGATTTAATTAAGGCAAAAAAATCATCGACTCGGAAATTGAGTCGTTTAACGCTATCAATTTCATCGACGAAGATCGCCAGATTTTGCGGAATTTCTTTCAGCAGTACCTTACCGATAAACTCATCGAGGCGTTGGACGGGGGAGAAAATCTCGCGATCGCACCACCAACTAACAATATCTATTTTATCGGATAAATTAAAACCATCCGCCAAAGTCCCGATAATACTGGCATACCACTGTGGGGGAGTAATATCGCGACAACCAATCGAGGTCAAGTCTACCACTGCACAAGCAACCCCTTCGGATTGAAGGCGTTGCATCGTTTGTACCCGCAAGCTAGACTTTCCCATCTGTCGCGAGTTGAGGACATAGCAAAACTCTCCCGCCATCATGCCTTGATAAAAGTCTAAGTCCGCTTGTCTTTTGACATAAGTTTGGCAGTCCTGGGGTAAGCACCCGCCTACCTGATAGTCATACGCCGAGGAAGGTTCCGAATTCATCGATGCACCTCTATATTCCCTTCTCCCAGTAGCGTGAGAAGGAATTGGGATGAAGCTGCTCGCACCTCCATCCATAGCCTACTATGTCTAACCCTCCCAGACTTATGCACCCAGATTGGCGGCGAGAGAGCCGCAGCGTTCAGTATTACTACCTAACTCGATGATAGCCGAACTCGGAAATACTGACGGTATAGATCGCAACGGGGGGTGACATAGTTCCCTTGCAGGTTCACCAACCCCATACTTTGTAACTTAAATGCCTGCATTGACGCTAATTGTACGGGAGCATCGACATCCACGACTTTTTTCAGCGCTGCTGCTAAGTCGGAATGCCGTTCTAAATTCCACAAATGCCGCCTTAAATGGTCGCTGTAGAGTCCGGCATCCGTGGGAGCGGTTTCGAGAAGTTGCTCCAGAGTAATTTCCGATCGGGCGATGTGATAAAGTGCCAGTCGCACCAAATAAGGATGTCCTCCCAGCATCCCCATTAATTTTTTGACTTCTAAATCCCCCCAAGCCAACCCGTGTCTATTTGCCAGATCCTTAACTTGCGCGGGTTGGAATTCTGGTAATTCTATCGGCAACCCTACATTAAATGGCGATTGATTGATATCCATCGGTATGTAAACTTCTGTAGAGTGGACGACAACCAAGCGCAGTTTTTTCCAAATATCCCGATTTTTCGCTTCCTCGTGCCAAGCGCGCAACATTCCTAGAAAATCCGCCGCCAGTTCGGGGTATCGAAATATGGCATCGACTTCATCTAACCCCAAGGCGAGGGGACTGGGAGCGTTGGCGAGTAAATAGCGCTCAAAATAATTTTTGCAAGCCATGCTGGTGCCGTAAATGCTGTGCCAATGGGAGGCTAATCCATCGGGTAATTCCAGTTGTAGGGCGACGTTGGCACAAAACCAGCGTAAGAATTGTTCTAAATCGGTGAATACTTTACTATCTGCCAGCTGAAAGCTTAAAGGCACGGTGCGGTAACCAAAACCAGCGACACGATGGAGTATGCGTGCCATGAGGGAAGTTTTGCCCATTTGGCGGGGCGCTTTGATGCGAATTAACGCACC
>DNGG01000385.1 GCA_003486675.1 Cyanobacteria bacterium UBA11372 | reverse complement strand
GAAGAAGCAAATCGCTTGCGCGATGAGTTCGGGTTGACAAATCTCCATTATCTATTTTGCAACGCCAATAACACTTTGCAAGCATTGCTCGCTTCTCTGCCACCGGGAACATTACAATATGTTACGATTCAATTCCCCGATCCTTGGTTTAAAAAACGGCATCAAAAGCGGCGCATCGTACAACCGGAATTGGTTAATTTGTTGGCAACTTATTTAGCACCTGAAGGATTGGTTTTACTTCAGTCGGATATCGAAGAAGTGGCGGTGGAAATGAAGCAACGCTTCGCCAATCATCCAGCTTTTTTGAGTCACAATGGAGATACTTGGTTGCCAGAAAACCCGCTTCCAGTACCGACAGAACGGGAAATTGCCACTCAGGCAAAAGGAGAACCTGTTTATCGAAGTTTGTTTAAGAAAGGTCAATCAGATTCCCAACTTGTTTAATACCAAATCCGCTTTCATCACCCCTTTTATGCCGAACGACTCGCATTCGCGGCTACACAAACAAAGCCCGCCTATGCCTCCGGCACGCTGCGCGAACGCGGGCTATAAAATCAGGGGGGTTTGATATAAGCAGAAACGAGACTTACACAAGTGTCACAATACCTAACGAACTATACAGGCACGTTGTTGCGCTTCAGCGCTAGGTTTGGCGCTAAAGCGCAACAACGTACTTTGTTTAATTTGGCAGTCGCGTAAGTTCTGAGAAAAAACTACAATCGTTGCTATCAACTTTAGTCATTTGGGAAATACTACCATGACCGCTGTTGTCCCTTCTCCCCAACAAAAAGAAATCATCTACCCTAGCGCAGATGGAGAACCTGTGGCAGAAACTTACGACCATCTCTATGCAATTTTAACGACTCTAGAAGTCCTCAAACAATATCTCCAAGATCGTCGTGCTACTGTCTTAGCAAATCAATTTCTTTATTATTCCCAAGGTTTTCCAAAATTGCGCGTTGCTCCCGATGTCATGGTAATCTTTGACGTAGAACCAGGCGGACGAGACAATTACAAAATCTGGGAAGAAGAACAAGTACCAAAAGTAATTTTTGAAATCACGTCAAAAGGCACGCAAGACGAGGATAAAAATACCAAAAAACATCTCTATGAAGGGTTAGAAGTCCAAGAATACTGGTTATTTGACCCTAAAGGCGAGTGGATTGCTGAAAAATTGCAAGGATATCGACTGCGAGGAGATAGTTATGAGATAATTGCAGATAGCCGCAGCGAACCATTGCAATTGCGGTTAACAGTAGAAGGAAAATTGATTGGTTTTTATCGGGAAGATAACGGAGAAAAATTACTAATTCCCGATGAATTAGCATCAGCGCTAAATCAAGAAACTCTCAAACGCATCGAAGCAGAACAACAATTAGAACAAGAACGCCAACGCGCTGCTGAACTTGAATCTCTGCTGGCGCGTTACCGAGAGCAATTTGGAGAGTTACCAGAGAATTGATCAGAAAATAAATCAATTTACTCCTATTCTACCATCAACTAGGTTACACAATGGGCGGGTTTAGTTAACGTTCGTAGTAAGCGCTTTGGCGCTAAAGCGCCTACTACGAACGCATTAATCCAAGAGTAAAAATGGTTTTTTAGACACCCGCATTAGTTTGTAACTTCCCGCTTCTGCGATTGTTTTGGATTGACCTGGTTGTAAAAATTCTTCGCCGGTTTTGTTATATTGAGCCAGAATTAGCACGGAAGGTGAAGCCGGATTTTTGACAGCGCTTTGCTGGATGTAGATTAAGGCAAATTCAAAGTAGGAGAAAAAGGTTACGGGGCGCTGGGTGTAAAATACTAGGCTGGGTTTTTCAAATCCCACCATGATTAATTCTTCTCCAGGTTTCTGCTGTTGCACTGCGATCGCAGCCAATTCCCGCAAGGGCATCTGGCGCACTTTGTCAACCAAAAAATAGCCAGGAGTTAAGACAAAAATCAAAAAGGCGATAAATCCTACCAAATTTGCGCTCCACAACCAACGCCGCAGCTGTTTTTTTCGCAATAAAAACACCACCGCAGCGGCAGTTAGTCCCCAAATAATTCCTCCTCGCAGGGGGATGCCTGAATCTTGCAATACTTGTTTTAAATCGGGCACGGCGGGATCGTATCCGATTAAGTTGGGACTTAAGAAAATAAAAGATGCGATCGCTAATACCAAGACTAAATTAAATAACCCACTCCACCACAACCAGCGGGTAGGGGCGGGTTTAGTTAAATTGTCTGTTTTAGCCCCTACAATCGCCGGGGCGGGTTTAGTTAAATTGTTTGTTTTTACCAAAGGTTGTTGGTAAAACCCGCCCCTACATTGCTGGCTTCATGCTATGCACCATTAACCCTAGCTGATGCCTTCTACTTGGGCGACATCTAGCAGCGTCTTCAATACCGAATCAGGATTTAAGCTGATCGAATCAATCCCGAGTTCAACCAAGAAACGGGCAAATTCGGGATAGTCGCTGGGTGCTTGACCGCAGATACCGATTTTGCGATTGTTGCGTTTGGCAGATGCGATCGCCATTTCCACCATCCGCTTCACCGCTACGTTGCGTTCGTCAAAAATATGCGCCACTAAAGCCGAATCCCGATCCAATCCCAATGTCAATTGAGTCAGATCGTTAGAACCAATCGAAAAACCATCAAACACCTCACTAAATTCATCCGCCAAAATTACATTACTCGGCAACTCGCACATTACATAAACTTGTAAGCGATCGTTACCAGGCTGAGCCTGGGAATGCTCGTTACCAGGCTGAGCCTGGTAACGAGATAATCCATGTTTCGCCATTTCAGCTAACACTTTTTTCCCTTCTTCCGGCGTGCGACAAAAAGGAATCATTGGGATAACATTAGTCAAACCCATTTCCTCCCGCACTCGCTTCAAAGCGTGGCATTCCAAAGCAAACGCATCCCGATATCGTTCATCGTAATAGCGCGAAGCACCGCGCCAACTTAACATCGGATTTTCTTCGTGGGGTTCAAACTGTTTACCGCCTAAAAGATTGGCGTATTCGTTGCTCTTAAAATCGCTCATCCGCACGACTACAGGATTGGGATAAAACGCCGCAGCAATTTTACCCATCCCTTGTGCTAGCTTATCGACAAAAAACTCGGATTTGTTTTTGTAGCGGGCAGTCATTTCGGCGATTTGAGCTTTGACATCCGCATCTTTTAACTCGTCAAATTTAATCAATGCCAGGGGATGCACTTTGATATGGTTAGCGATGATAAATTCTAACCTTGCCAATCCCACTCCATCGTTGGGAATTGCTGCCAAACTAAATGCTTCCTCTGGGTTACCCACATTCATCATAATTTTGGTGCGGGTACGGGGCAGATTTTCTAAGGTTACTTCTTTGACTTCAAAAGGCAATAACCCGGCATAAACTCGTCCTTCTTCCCCTTCTGCACAGGAAACAGTTACTATTTGACTTGTTTTCAAAACATCCGTCGCATTGCCGCATCCTACTATTGCTGGAATTCCCAATTCCCGCGCAATAATTGCCGCGTGGCAAGTACGTCCGCCAGCGTTAGTGACAATTGCACTCGCCTTTTTCATAATTGGTTCCCAGTCTGGATCGGTTTTATTGGTAACCAATACTTCTCCATTTTTGAACTGATCAATTTTATGCGGATCTAAAATAACGTGGACTTTCCCTTGACCAATTGCTTCTCCAACGCTGCGCCCTTTGACTAAAACTATGCCTTTTTCTTGCAGGTGATAACTGCGTAAGATATTGTTCCGTTTTTGGGATTGTACTGTTTCCGGACGCGCTTGGACGATAAATAATTCCCCCGTCCGTCCATCTTTTGCCCATTCGATATCCATCGGGGTATAAGTTCCCCGCACTTCGCTGTAGTGGTCTTCAATTATGCAAGTCCACCGCGCTAGTTGTAGAATTTCCTCATCGGTGAGGGCATATTGTTGCTGTTCGCTTAAGGTGACTCGTTCTTGTTTGGTAATTTTGCAGCCACCATCGTCGCAAATGAGTTTGAATTCTTTCGTACCCAGCCGTTTTTCTACAATTGGGCGAAAGCCTTGTTTTAAAGTGGGCTTAAATACCAAATATTCATCTGGATTCACTGCCCCTTGCACTATATTTTCTCCTAAACCGTAGGCAGCGGTAATTAATGCGGCATTTTTAAAGCCAGTTTCGGTATCGATAGAAAACATGACCCCGGAAGAGGCTAGATCGGAACGCACCATTGTTTGCACGCCGACAGAAAGTGCAACTGCAAAATGATCGAAACCTTTCGTATGGCGATAAGAAATTGCCCGATCTGTAAATAATGAAGCAAAGCATTTATGGCAAGATTCTAAGACGCTTTGGACGCTTTGCACATTGAGGTAGGT
>DNGG01000208.1 GCA_003486675.1 Cyanobacteria bacterium UBA11372 | reverse complement strand
CGATCCAGTAGCATTGCAACCAACTTTAATTTTAGAATGTTCTGCTGAACCATCTGTCTTGGCAGGCTACAATTCTCCCGGTTATGTTCTACAAACAAACTTGGTAGGAACCGTAAATTGCTTGGAATTAGCTAGACAAACTCAGGCATATTTTATATTTTTGTCTACAAGTCGAGTTTATCCGATCGCCCATTTGAGTGCTTTGAAATTTAACGAAACAGAAACTCGTTTTCAACTTTTAGATGAGCAATCTTTACCTGGTGTATCGAGTCAGGGAATTTCCGAAGAATTTCCCCTAGATGGATCTAGATCCCTTTACGGTGCAACCAAATTAGCTTCGGAATTACTGATAGCTGAATACGCTGATGCCTATGGAATGAAAACTTTAATTAATCGCTGTGGCGTGCTGACTGGCCCCTGGCAAATGGGGAAAGTTGATCAAGGCGTATTTGCTTTATGGATGGCATTTCATTATTTTCAGAAGTCGCTAAAATATATCGGCTATGGAGGCACAGGTAAGCAAGTAAGAGACTTTTTACATATTGCAGATTTATTAGAATTGATAGATATCCAAATTCAAAGGTTTGAAGAATTAAAAGGGAAAACTTTTAATGTCGGTGGTGGGGTGCAAAATACACTTTCACTGTATGAAACAACCCAGCTTTGCCAAAAAATTACCGGGTATCAGATACCTATTACCCCAGTTTACGAAACGCGAGCGGGCGATGTGCCGATTTTTATTACAGACTCTCGAAAGATTACACAAACTACAGGATGGAAACCTAAAATAAATGCTGAAAATACCTTAAATGAAATTTATGAATGGATTCATAAATATAAAGACATAGTTAGTAATATTTTTGGTTAATTTGATGTTTTTAGTTGAACCAAGGCTAGCCGTAAAAAAAAGTCAAGTAAAATTTAAAAAATGACAAACTGCTGAGTCGAGAAGTAGTAAGTATAATGCAAATAATTTCTATTGTTTCCGGCCTTCCCCCTGCTATTGATGGCGTAGGAGACTATGCACTTAATTTGGCTCGGCAACTTCGTAAAGACTTCGCCATAGAAACTCATTTTATTATTGGCAATCCCAAATGGGTTGGAGCAGCCGAAATCGAAGGATTTACTGTCAGCAAGGTGGGGGATCGCTCAGTAGCTAACTTGCTATCCCTGCTGGACGGTAACGATCGACCATCTACTATTCTGTTACACTACGTCTGCTACGGTTATGCGTGGCGGGGCTGCCCTTTTTGGTTAATAAATGGCTTACAACGGTGGCGAAGCGCCAGCAGAGTTCGCTCTTTAGTGACTATGTTCCATGAAACCTATGCTTTTGGCCCATTTTGGACGAGTACTTTTTGGGTATCACCCCTGCAAAAACACTTGCTAGCTCGTTTGGCTCGACTGAGCGATCGCTCTCTCACCAGCAAACAAGGCTATGGTAAAATTATCAGCAAATTAAGTGAGGGCAAACACACCCAAATCCCTGCTATACCTGTCTTTTCCACTATTGGAGAGCCAGAACAACCGCCACCTCTTGTAGAGCGTCCCCGACGGCTAGTGGTGTTTGGGGCAGTTCCCACTCGGCGGCGAGTTTATCAGAGATCTTTAGCAGCTTTGGAGCGTACTTGCCAAGAACTGTTAATTGAAGAAATAGTGGATATCGGGCCAGCCACCGAACTTGAAATTTCCGCAATCAATGGAGTACCAGTTATAGTAATGGGGCAGAGAACAACAGCAGAGGTTAGTACGATCCTATCAAGTTCTATAGTCGGTTTTTTTGATTATCATACCGAGTACTTGGCTAAATCAACTATCTTTGCTGCCTACTGCGCCCATCGGCTAATTCCTGTAGGTACATTTTATAGCGATTTCCAGGAGGATGGCCTGCAAGCAGGGAAACACTATTGGCTAGCAGATCGTCCCAGAGACAGTATGAGTTTAACCGCAGGACAAGCGATCGCAGACAATGCCTACACTTGGTATCAAAGCCATAATTTATCCAGCCAAGCTAAAGTATTTGCTGCACAATTAACAAGCAAGTACTAGGTTTTTAACTTTTTTGCAGAGCGGTGAACAAATGTCAGAAAGCCAACTAATTGAACGTACAATAGAAGGGCTGCACGAGTCGCTTCTACACAGCCTTTCCCATATCAGCTACGATACACCAGTTTTGGATATTGGCTGCGGTACAGGTGCTTGGTTAGAACGTTTGGCAAATGCAGGATTTACTAAATTGTACGGAATAGACAAGTACGCCGAACAAATTGGGACGAAAAAAGCCACTTGCTGGGCGGCTGACATAGACTGGGATAATCATCTGGGTTTGGGCGACCGGAAATTTGGATTAATTACGGCAATAGAAGTAGTAGAACATTTAGAGAATCCCGGACGCCTTTATTATTACGTATCAAAACATTTGGAAGAGGGGGGTTATTTCTTGATGACTACTCCAAATATTCACTCAGTTGATTGTAGGCTGAAATTCATGTTAACCGGAAGGCTGAAATCATTTGATTACAAAGGCGATCCAACTCATATTTCTCCTGTATTGCTAACTTGTATGGAAAGAGTGCTGCCAAGGCATTCACTCCAAATTGTCAAAACATGGGGATATCCTGAGAAAGGCTCGTTGGTTTCTCGCCCTGCTACAAAAATCATATCGGCTATGCTCAAAACGATATTTAAGGAGGAATATTATGGGGATACTTTATGCTTGTTGCTAAAAAATCAAAAATCCTAGAATAGCAATGTTTAGATAAAGATGACTGATAGCGAGTTGTAAAAAAACAAAAATTTCCATGAAAAAAATAGTACTATTTACGAGCTTTGCTCCCAATATAGGTGGCGGAGCAGTCAATATAAATAGCATAATTCCATATTTTAAAAAAGTTGATGTAGAGTGGCTTTATTTACACGATAAAGACCTAAACATTGAGGGTTGCGTTCGCATAGGAAAGCCGTTAACAGGTGGGAAATTATGGAAAGACTTAACAAATTCTGTATTCCTATGGTTGGGGATCAAAGCTAAAAAATCTCAAAAAATATTAGAGCAAATTTTAGCTAGAAAAGCCGATGTTTATTGGATTGTAGGACTCAACGAAGCCATCCCGATCGCTCGCGAACTAGCTAGTAGAACCAGTACACCCATACATTTTACAATTCAGGATGATGTCCCTTATGGTGTATTTGCCAGATCTCGTCGCTATCAATGGCTTTCGGGAATAGCACAAAAGTGCTTGGCAGAAGTAATGCGCCGCGTCCGGAGCCTAGACGTAACAAGCGATGGTATGCGCGATTACTATCAAAAAACATTAGGTATAAATGGAATTGTCATCCATCCCTACGTTCCTTCTTTGCCAAATATTGAACCAATATCTTTGGATGCCAATAGTGTGACTGTTGGGCATATAGGCACTATTTATTCTTTGCCGGAATTCCGTTTATTTTGTCAAGCGTTACAGGAATATGCTAAAGCCAAAGGGTTAAATGCTCAAATAATTACCATCGGCTTGGCGAGAAAATACGCAACCATTATCGAGGAGTTTCCCAAACTAATTCATGATATTCCCCAGCTAACAGAAGCTGAAGCTATTAAACATCTGTATAGGTGTAATTTTTTGTATGCAATGTATCCTTTTAATCCAGCTTCAACGATCTTTCGGCAGACAAGCTTACCAACAAAGTTAACTACATATATACAAGCTCAAAGACCTATATTTGCACATACACTAGCAGACAGTTCTTTAGCCGCAGTTGTCAGAGAGTATCAGCTAGGATTGATATGCGATCGCTTGACTACATCTGACTTGACCGCCGCTATCGAACAGCTTTGTAAGTATGAGTTAACTCCAAACTGTTTTGAGAATGCTCGTGCCGCTTTGTATGGATATGATAATGTAACAAAACTAGAAAAGTGCCTGACGCAAACTGTATAATTTGAGAGGGTAATTGAGTGAAACTGCTAATTGGTCTAATAGCTATTTTACCTATACTCTATCTTTCATTTCGCTATTGGAAAAGTGCTATTAAAACCGTTTTATTACTTGTGGTAATTGAGGG
>DNGG01000519.1:8150-19942 GCA_003486675.1 Cyanobacteria bacterium UBA11372 | reverse complement strand
TTTAGCCCGCGAAGGCGGGCTTCGTTTGTACAGCCGCACCATGCACGGGTGTCGGCGTAAATTTACAAACCTGACATGCTCCCGAAGCGATCGCCTGTCTTAAACAGAGACTGCAATCGCTAATTCATTCATACATGTTTCGCTAAATTCTTCCCTAAACCTCGAACTTCCTTAGTTTCGGCGGCAGAGCCTCCAGGACTCTCGTTCCCAGGTTGAACCTGGGAACGAGAAAACGAGAAAAAACCTTGGGGCGATCGCTTGCACCTGGTGGTTGGCGTGGGAGCGATCGCCCGAGAGTTTGTCGAGGCTAGAATCAAGCCTTAATCTCGCCTGCCGAGCAGTGCTGGCAAGCTATTTGAGCTGCGTGAGCTACCCAGATTGAGTAGCTGCCTCAAGCGCGATCGCAGTTTAATTTTTACCCCTGAGCTAGTCACCCTTCAGCTTCTGCTTTTTCGACGGCTAGCTTGATCTTGTGCTTTAAAATTCCTCCCAATCCAACTGCGATCCCAACCGATAAACCAACCATCATCGCAGTATCAGTTGTAACTTTAGTCAAGATATTTTTCATTGTTTTTACTTCCATGGGATAGGGACTTGGTAGAAGCGTCAGCATTAAAACTGACTCTTAATCTCGCCTGCCGAGCGGTGCTGGCAAGGTATTTAAGCCCTTGCGAGCTACCCAGATTGAGTAGCTGCCTCAAGCGCGATCGCAGTTTAATTTTTACCCTTGAGCTAGTCACCCTTCAGCTTCTGCTTTTTCGACGGCTAGCTTGATCTTGTGGTTTAAAATTGCTCCCAATCCAACTGCGATCCCAACCGATAAACCAACCATCATCGCAGTAGCAGTTGCAACCCTAGTCAAGATGTTTTTCATTGTTTTTACTTCCATCGGATGGGGACTTAGTAGAAGCGTCACCATTAAAACTGACTCTTAATCTCGCCTGCCGAGCGGTGCT
Organism: Cyanobacteria bacterium UBA11372; assembly: GCA_003486675.1. GTDB lineage: Bacteria > Cyanobacteriota > Cyanobacteriia > Cyanobacteriales > Aerosakkonemataceae > Microseira. The sequence continues at coordinate 18,986 of DNGG01000519.1, read as the reverse complement.
GGCAAGGTATTTAAGCCCTTGGGAGCTACCCAGATTGAGTAGCTCCCAAGGGCGCGATACCCAAGGGCGCGCACGCCGCGCGAACCCACGAGAGTTCATCGAGGGTAAAATAAAGTCTGTTCTATTTTTACGACTGAGCTAGTCACCCTTAAGCTTCTGCTTTCTAAGCAGCTACCTTTTTCTTGCGCTTTAAAGTTGCACCCAATGCACCGAAGGCAAGTAAACCCAAAACCGAAGCGGGTTCAGGAACGGAAGCCTGAACGTCAATACCAGTCGTAGGCGCTGCAAACAGGCTCGTTACATCGCTTCCGTCCACAGTAGTTGCCGAGATTACTTTCAAGAACCGAAAATCAGTCTTGCCGTCATTCACTAATTCAGGAACAAAGTAACTGATGTTCAACAGTTCCAAAGTTGTGTCTGGAGCAACTCCTGTTCCACCAGGAAAATTAATCGTAAAAAAGACTTTTGACAAATCAATCTGGGTGCGAACAATTTCAACCGGACCTAATAGTGCTAGGCTTTCAGGGGTTTGAACAGGGTTGGGGGACAAAAGTTCAGTTTGATCTCGCTCTCCGTCGAAGAACAGAGACTTTAAAGGACTGGATAGACCTGATGTGTCTACCTTGATGGTAAGGTTGAACCCATTTGCCCCAGTTGTTGCAATCGCATCTTCGATCGGATCGCTATCTAATTGCGAACTGGGTGTGAAGAATACAGATGCACTATAGGCTGGTGTAGCCGCCAGGGATAACGCCGCCATCATCCCTGTGGTAGCAGCCATTTTGCTCGCAAAAGTTTTCATTGTTTTTACCTCTTAAAATCTGCGATCTGGGTAATCGAACCTTGAAGTACAAACCCTACTCAACTTGACTAGCTGCCTCAAGCGCGATCGCCTGCACGTGCTTGTTGGCGTTGGAGAGAGACGCAAGAGCGCGCACGCGGCGTCTGAAGCGAAGCTACCCTTGCAGCGAATCCCACCAGAGTTCGTCAAGGCTAGAATCAACCTCAAGAGTAGGGACAGGGCAACAGAGATATTTTGGATAGTTCAAAATCTTAATCATGCCGTTTCCCGAGCTATTTCTAACCCTTAAGCTTCTACTTTTTTGCAGGAAACTAGCTTTTTGTTGCGCCCTAAAGTTGCACCCAACGCGCCGAATGCCAATAAGCCCAAAACCGAAGCTGGTTCAGGAACTTGAGTCACTGTAATAGCTCCAGAATTGCGATCTAATTCAATTGAAGTTCCCATTTGATCGACATCCTGACGCAATCGCAATAGACTACCAATTGTTCCCGAGAAGAATTGTTCTCCGATTACGCCCGTACCCCCTCCTACGTTAAAAGCACCAAATAGGGTTTGAGTAGAAGTATCAAAATTAAATTGGAAGAAAGCAGATTCAGATATTCCGTTAGTAACAGTATTAAAGGACTGGAGCGGATTGTTGTTTGGATCGAAGAAAGAAACCGTTAAGGATTGTAAATTGTTAGTCGCTCCAGCACCACTTTCGGAAACGATCGCTGGGGCTGTGGTTTCGTCGTAGCTGAACATCCCCGTTGCTGAATAACCACCATCTCCTTGCCAGCTAAAGTTAAAAGAGATCGCTTCGGCTTGTTGAGCCATTACTAAAGATAAAGCAGCAGATGTCGCTGCGGTAGCTGCAATTGTGGTGAAGATGTTTTTCATGGTTTTAACCCCTATCTTGATCGTGTGAGTTAGGTAATCGAAATTTTGAGGTGCGATCGCTACCCAGATCGAGTAGATCTTTGCGTTACTAGAGAGCGCTCTTCACCAATGACTGTGTGGAAGCGATCGCCCTGTTGGATTCCCTTAGAAGCCATTACGTCATGTAACTTCTGAAACTTTATTGCCTACACAATCATTCAAATTACATCCGTAAACACCTCTATGTAAATATTCCGACAAAAACTCTGTTTTGTCCATTATTTTTTTATAAAATTTTAATTATGGTTAATATTTTTCTGTAAATTTATCGTAAAGTTTTAAGTATACCTACTTTTCCTACTTTTCCTACTTTTCCTACTTTTCCTACTTTTCCTACTTTTCCTACTTTTCCTACTTTTCCTACTTTTTGTACCTTGTAGAAGCGTCAGCATTTAAACTGACTTTTGCTCTTGCCTGCCGATTGCTGTTGGCAAGGTGTTTGAGGTGCGATCGCCTCTTCACTGATGACAGAATTAAGAAGCGATCGCATTCCTAGTTAATCGAGGCTAAAATCAAGTCAGTTGAATTTTTACGACCGAGCTAGTAACCCTTAAGCTTCTGCTTTCTGCGCAGCTAGCTTTTTTTTGCCCTTTAAAGTTGCACCCAATGCACCCAAGGCAAGTAAACCCAAAACCGAAGCGGGTTCAGGAACTTGGGTAGTTGTAATAGCCCCAGAATTTTGATCCACTAGAACCTCCGTTGTTCCTTGATTCTGCTTTAATTCCAACTTACTACCAATTGTTCCTTTCAGGAAGAGTTCTCCGGCAAATATTCCTCCTCCTGCTACGTCAAAATTGCCAAATAAGCTCTTGGTGGAAGTATCAAAATTAAATGCGAAGAACGGAGAGTTTGATACTCCACCAGTAACAGTATTATAAGTTCCGAGCAGGGTATTAGATGGATCGAAGAAAGAGACACTCAGGGAGTCTAAATAGTCGGTCGGCCCGATACCGCTTTCTGAAATAATTAATGGGGCTGTCGTTTCGTCATAGTTGAAAGTCCCTAAAGCTGAGTAGCCAGCGTCACCTTGCCAGCTAAAGTTAAACTCGATCGCTTGAGCGGGATTGGCTGTTTCTAAGGCGATCGCCATCGAAAGAACAGCACTAGCAGTTACGGTAGCCGAAATTTTATTCAAAAGGTTGTTCATGGTTTTAACTCCTATGTTGATTCAAACAAGACACTTTCTACTAGCGATCGCTCCTCACCAACAACGGGGTTAGAGCGAGCGCCCAAAATCAATTAATCGACTTTGCCATCACTAAAATGTGTGAGTTGGGTAATCTCACCTTGAGGTACAAACGCTACTCAAGTTGAGTAGCTCCCTCAAGCGCTTTCGCTGATTTTTTAGGCGCTAAGCGCTTTGGGAAATTGCGATCGCTTTAGTCTCTGGTGTTGGCGAAGCGTCTCCCAAACAGAATCGCCCTGTGTAATTCACTTAGACGATTTGGGCTTCACCCTCGCCATCGGTAAAAACCATTAAGTAAATTCTGCTATAAAAACTCTGTTATGTCTGTAAAACTCTGATGAAGCCTTAAGTATATTCACGTTTTTTCTGTAAAGTTATCGTGAAGTTTTCAGTATACCTACTTTTCCTACTTGTCCGACGTCCCGGTGTTGGCTTGGCTCCCTGGCTTCTAGAGAGAGGGTGGTAAAGAAGCTGCTCAAGGTTATCCAAGTTCCTTGCCGTGGCAATCCCGGAAGTAACCCGCTCCGGAGTTGGAGTCACTACGCTGGTTGGGGAAACCCTGAAGCGAGCAAACTCTGACGTTGAGTACACAATCTCATCGCCTTTAGGCATGGGGAGTGTCAATAGCTTCCTTGGAAGCGATACCCAAGGGCGGGTACGCTGCGCTAACCCGCGAGAGTTTGTCGAGCTGATATAGCAGATTGCAGCCTTATAGAGCAATTCGCGAAAACCCCGTGTCTTTAGACCGGGGTTTTCGCGTGAGACTTTAGTCTCACAAATGTTTAATTGCTGGAGCGGGAAAGCGTGCTATCATGCTGCGGATTAATTCCGATTTAGTCATGATGCGCTTCTTTGCCTCTGGTGCCAATTGTAGCATTTCGTACTGCGTCAATCTAATTTCAAGGTTAAGATTTTTCAGAAAACTATTTTGGCGAACGTCAACACATATAATAGACTGCATATAGAACATCGTGAGGTCGATTCATGCTGGTTCTAGAGTACAAAGTCAAAGGTAAACCAAGTCAATATCGGGCAATCGAGGAAGCTATTAAAACGGTACAGTTTGTGCGGAATAAGTGCATACGGTACTGGATGGATGCACCCAAAGAAACCAAAATTGATGGTTTTATCCTAAACAAATACTCAACCAAACTACGCAGTGAATTCCTCTTTGTTAAAAACCTAAACTCAATGGCGGTACAATCATCCGCCGAGAGAGCATGGGTTGCCATTTCCAGGTTTTACAATAACTGTAAGTCTAAAAAACCAGGGGAAAAGGGCTATCCACGCTTTCAAAAGCATAATCGTTCGGTTGAGTATAAAACTAGCGGATGGAAACTACATCCCACGAAACGCCGTATAACTTTTACTGACAAAAAGGGAATTGGTGAACTCAAACTGTTAGGAAAGTGGGACATCCATACCTGTGGAGGAGCTACTAGCCACATCAAACGAGTCAGGCTGTTGCGGCGCGCCGATGGATATTATTGCCAATTTGTCGTGAATGTTGCTCAATCGGAAATTGTAGAAGCAACTCAATCCGCAATTGGATTAGATGTAGGACTTGAGTCTTTCTACACAGATTCTAATGGTCATCAGGAGGCAAATCCGCGCTTTTTGAGGAAAGCAGAAAGCTCGCTCAAACATGCACAAAGACGCATCTACAAGAAACAAAAAGGCAAAAATGGACGCCTTAAGGCAAGAAAGAGATTTGCTAAGAAACACTTAAAAGTAACTAGGCAGCGGAACGAACACGCGAAGAGACTCGCGAGAAACGTATGCAGGTCTAACGACTTAGTAGCCTACGAAGATTTAAGTGTTAGCAATTTAGTTAAAAATCACTGTTTAGCTAAGTCAATTAACGACGCAAGTTGGTATTTGTTTAGACAGTGGATTGAATATTTTGCTGGCAAATATGGTCGGAAAGTTGTTGCCGTCAAACCGCATTACACAAGTCAAAAGTGTAGTCAATGCGGTAGGATTGTGAAGAAATCTCTATCGGTTCGTACCCACATTTGTCAATGTGGATGCCGCTTAAATAGAGATGAAAACGCGGCGATAAACATTTTAAATCTTGCACTGCAAGCTACGGGAGGGCATCCCGGAAGAAACGCTGTAGGAGTTGGGGTCACTACTCTTGTTGGGGCAACCCTGCCAGAGCAAATCCTGACGTTGAGTACAGAATCCCCGGTCTTTTAAGCCGGGGAGTGTCAAGAGGTACACCTTGGTGTGCAAGCAGCATTAATGCTGCTTGCACACCGAGCAACAAGGGCTGTACCTCACAAGGATGGCAATCCGCTGTAAAGTATGCAGATTTTGGCTTTCGCTCGTTGACGAAGCTGTCAACGTCAAATAGTCGTTGAAGAGCTGGGTTTCTGATTGAGGTGGATTTTTCCTTCCTCAGCATACTTTCTTAATGTGTTTGGATGTAACCCAATCGCTTCTACTGCTTTTCTTAGTGGCACTAAACTCACAACCTCATGTCAGCAGATCTGAGCTTCTGTTAGTCAATGCCCTGCTGCTATTTAGCCCTTGAAATCCTGCTTTTTGCAAGGCTAGATTTTTCTTGTGCTTTAAAATTCCAGCCAAGCCAATTGCGATTCCAACCGATAAACCAAGCATCATCGCAGCAGCATTTGCCACTCTCTTCAACATGTTTTTCATTGTTTTGACTTCAATGGGATGGGGATGGTTATGACTGATTCTTCGTAGAAGCGCCAGCAGAGAAACTGACTCTTGCTCTCGCCTGCCGATTGCTGCCAGCCAAGTTGTTTGAAGTGCTTTAGCTACCCAGATTGAGTAGCTTCCTTGGACGCGATTCGCAAGGGCGCCCACGCGACGCGAACCCGCGAGAGTTTGTCGAGCAGATCATCCAGCTCACTTGAATTTTTACGCCTGAACTGCTGAGCCTTAAAATCCTGCTTTTTGCAAGGCTAGATTTTTCTTGTGCTTTAAAATTCCACCCAAGCCAACTGCGATCCCAACCGATAAACCAAGCATCATCGCACCAGCATTTGCAACTCTCTTCAAGATGTTTTTCATTGTTTTTACCTCTATGGGATGGGGATGGTTATAACTGACTCTTGATCTAGCCTGCCGATCGGTGCTGGGAACGTTTTTGAGGTGGGAAGTCTACTCAGATCGAGTAGCTCCCTCAAGCGCGATTAGTCAAGATGTTTTAGGCATCAGATTGATTGGCGCTAAGCGCTTTGGGAAATTGCGATCGCGCTTTACCAATGATTGCCACAGAAGCGATCGCCCTGTGGGATTCCCTTAGATCCCTTGGGCTTCACCCTAGCCATCGGTAATTCTGCGAGCGATTTGCATGGTTTCTAAGTATTGCTACTTATGAAGTTTTATTAAATACGCACTACTTCAAATTACAACCGTAAAAACCACTAAATCTAGTCTGCAACAAAAATTCGGTTTTGTCTGTAAAGTTGTGATAAAGTTTCCGGAAAATAGGGGATTTTTTTTGTAAATTTATTGATCGGGAGTTTTTCAGTATATTTACGGAGCTGACTTTTCCTACCTGTTCGACGTCTCGGTGCTGGCTTGGTTCCCTGGCGTCAAGAGAGAGGGAGTACACCTCCCACGCTATTCTGGTAAAGAAGCTACTCAACGTTATCCAAGTTCCTTGCCGTGGCAACTACTGAGCGCAAACCGTTTCTGTTGGATTTTGAAAAGCCGCTAGCCGATTTAGAGGCGCGCATCGACCAAATTCGCGAACTGGCTGCCGAAAACGGCGTGGACGTATCCGAAGAGATCCGCCAGTTGGAGACGCGGGCGGTGCAGCTGCGTCAAGAAATCTTCAGCGGTTTGTCACCCGCTCAGCGGTTGCAAGTCGCTCGCCATCCCCGCCGCCCCAGCACGCTAGATTACATTCAAGCCATCAGCGATGAATGGCTCGAACTACATGGCGATCGCGGCGGTTTTGATGACCCCGCTTTAGTCGGCGGCGTGGCTCGTTTGGCAGGGCGTCCCGTCGTCATCCTGGGACACCAAAAAGGAAGAGATACTAAAGATAATGTCGTGCGTAAATTCGGCATGGCATCCCCTGGCGGTTACCGTAAGGCGATGCGGCTGATGGAACACGCCGAGCGGTTTGGGATGCCAATTATCACGTTTATCGATACCCCAGGCGCTTGGGCAGGAGTAGAAGCAGAAGAATTAGGACAAGGAGAAGCGATCGCCTACAACCTGCGGGAAATGTTCCGCCTCGATGTCCCCATCCTTTGTACCGTCATCGGTGAAGGCGGATCGGGTGGCGCTTTGGGGATAGGAGTCGGCGATCGCTTATTCATGTTCGAGCATTCCGTTTACTACGTTGCTTCTCCCGAAGCTTGTGCCAGCATTCTGTGGAAAGATGCTGCTAAAGCCCCTCAAACAGCCTCTGCCTTAAAAATCACCGCCACGGATCTCAAACAATTGGGAATTTTAGACGAAGTATTGCCCGAACCTTCCGGCGGCGCTCACGCCGAGCCGCTCAAAGCAGCAGCAACCCTCAAACAAGCACTGTTGCAGAATCTGGAGGAATTGTCCCAATTAACAGCTCCACAGCGTCGCGAACTGCGCTATCAAAAGTTCCGCAAAATTGGCGTGTTCGCGGAAATTTCTGCCTAGCGGTACTTGCTGGCGCTAAATACGCAATCGCTAGTGGTATAATTCTGAAAGGAATGTAAAGATTTTTAACGTTCCCATCATCTTCAAGCGTTGGTCGTTATATCTCTCACGCTCTAGTTCAGAACCTACAGACAGCATTTTTCATCCCTCGGACAAGGCGGTACTTCCTGCTGGGTATGGCTCTTCTGATGTCGGGTTTAGTTATAAAAGCACCCCTACTCGAGAGCCAAAACTCAGTCAAACTCCGCGCGTCCGACTGAAAATTGCTGCGGTTACTGACTGCTGTATGAGAATTTACCAAGTCTGGCGCTGCTGAAGCAATGGAATATTGCATGAATTCTACCAAAGAACGACAGGCTCTGATTACAGGAGCCAGCAGCGGTATTGGCAAAGCAGTTGCTTTGGCGTTTGCTGAAGCTGGTATTAACGTCGCCTTAGTGAGTCGCTCCCAAGACAAACTAGAGGCAGTAACTCAAAAAGCTACCTCATTTGGGGTGAAAGCGCAAGCCTATCCCCTAGATTTGGGGCAGCTAGACCAGATAAAACCAAAAATCAGCGCGATCGCCTCTGATTTTGGCCCGATTGACATTTTGGTGAACAACGCCGGGATAGGTTACACCGGCACGGTGATGGACACATCCCTATCGGATTGGCAACGGGTAATCGACCTCAATTTGACCAGCGTCTTCCAGTGCATCCAGGGAATATTACCGATGATGCGCGATCGCGGCAAAGGGACAATTATTAATGTCAGCTCGATTGCCGGTAAACAAGTCTTTCCTGGCTGGGGAGCCTACTGCGTTAGCAAGTTTGGCCTGATGGCGCTTTCTAAAACCTTAGCAGCAGAAGAACGCGCGAACGGAATTCGCGTCACCGCGATCTGTCCTGGTTCTGTCAATACTCCCATTTGGGATACGGACACAGTTAATGCTGACTTTGACCGCGCGGCAATGTTGACGCCAGAAATTGTAGCGCAGTCAATTTTACACACAGCGCTGCTACCAGCACTAGCAGTAATCGAAGAGTTAACCCTCATGCCCAGCGCTGGAACACTCTAAGTTGCTCTCTCGTTTTTTTCCCGATTCTTTTGCACTAATCCTACCTTTGACTTATCTTAACTATGGCTCCTTCCAACGGTTCCAATGGCTCTAGCTCGCTTCTGATCGGCAACGACGAACTGTCTCGCCTCACAACTCGCCCCGATCGCAATACCTTAAACGGTGCAGAACCCAATATACAACCCCCGGCGGCAGACCAAAACGAAAAAATGATAGATGCCGTGCGGGAAATCATCATTGGAGTGGGTGAAGATCCAAATCGGGAAGGATTGTTAAAAACCCCCAAGCGCGTTGCAGAAGCGATGCGCTTTCTCACCAGCGGTTACAATCAATCCTTGGAAGAATTAGTCAACGGCGCTATTTTTGACGAAGGCCACAACGAGATGGTTCTCGTGCGGGATATTAGTTTCTTCAGCTTGTGCGAACACCACATGCTACCTTTTATGGGCAGGGCGCACGTCGCCTATATTCCCAATCAAAAAGTTGTGGGATTAAGCAAGTTGGCACGGATTGTAGAAATGTATTCCCGTCGCTTGCAGGTGCAAGAGCGGCTAACGCGCCAAGTGGCTGAAGCAATTCAGACTATTTTAGAGCCAAAAGGCGTTGCCGTTGTGATGGAAGCTTCTCACATGTGCATGGTAATGCGAGGGGTGCAAAAGCCCGGTTCTTGGACGGTTACCAGCGCCATGGTAGGCGTGTTTCAAGAGGAGCAAAAAACTCGCGAAGAATTCCTCAATTTGATTCGCCATCAACCGGCATTTTTTTAAGGGGTAATTGGGAATTGCTAATTGCTAATTGCTAATTGCTAATTGCAGATTTCAGATTTAAATTCACTTCTAAAATCTAAAATCTCAAATTACCCATTACCAATTACCCATTACCCATTACCAATTCCCAATTTTTCAAACAGCTTGGCAACTTTGTCTAAGTCTTTGTCTCCAGGCTTACGCTCGACTCCACTCGATAAATCGATACCGCCCGGTTGCACTTGACTCAAGGCATCTAAAACGTTATCCGGGGTTAGACCACCGGCGAGCAACCAAGGGCAACTGGGGTGAAACTGCTGTAAGCTACTCCAGTCTAGGGTTGTGCCAGTGCCTCCCAGCATCTGCGGATGGTAGGCATCTAGCAACAAAGTATCGACCCAAGGGGTATAATTTTCTACCTGCTTGAGTGCTTCGGAGCTTCGCACTCTTAATGCTTTGATAATTTCCACCTCTACCAGTCTTGGTCGCAGTTGTTGGCAAAATTCTTCTGTTTCATCCCCGTGCAACTGGACGCCGGATAAACCAGCCTCTGCAACCGTTTGGCAGATTTCCTCAACCGTGGCATTGGCAAATACGCCAATTCGATCGACTTTTACCGATAAATCCTTGACAACTGCTTTAATTTGTGCTGAGGTGACGTAACGGGGGGAAGTGGGCACGCAGATAAAGCCTAAAGCAGTGGCGCCCATGCGAGCGATCGCCACTCCCTGTTCCGGTATAGTAATCCCGCAAATTTTAATTCTCATTACCAATTACCGATTACCCTCGTTCCCACGGCTCTGCCTAGGAACGCTATTACAAAGTTTTAAGCATATGTTAACTCTTAAAACAAATTGCAGCCTTGTGGCACGGTATTTTGATAAGTTTTGTTGTTGTGCAAGCGAGATAGGAAAAAGATTTTGCTTAACTCAACTTTACTTTTGGCAGTACAGGCTACCGTTCCTGCAACCCCAGAGTGGACTCCGACGGTAGGTCTGGTGATGATTTTGTGCAACCTCTTAGCGATCGCCATTGGTCGTTACGCGATTCAAAATCCCGGTGTAGGACCCGATCTGCCCGCAGACAAACCCGCATTGTTCCGGAAATTCGGCATTCCTGAGTTGCTGGCGACCATGAGCTTCGGTCATATCCTGGGCGCTGGGTTCATCTTAGGATTATCGAACGCGGGTGCGCTTTAACGGTCACCTGTGAGTGAAACGTATTTAATTTCCCCTGTCGTTCTATAATCCCCTTTGTGCCTTAGTTTCTCACAGCAGGAGAAAGAATCTTGATTCACTCGATTTTACTTGCAGCTCAGGCTACCGTTCCGGCAACGCCAGTTTGGTCTTTTAAGATTGCACTGGTGATGGTAATCTGCAACATCCTTGGACTGGCGCTGGTTCGCATCGGTACTCAGGATCGGGGAACCAAACCGCCCTCACCCGTACCTGGATTTGGCTTCCCGCAATTGCTCGCGGGTACTAGCTTCGGTCACATTCTGGG
>DNGG01000519.1:1383-7912 GCA_003486675.1 Cyanobacteria bacterium UBA11372 | reverse complement strand
TTAGGTCTGACCAACATTGGCGCCATCTAGAACTCTTGTGGGATAGGCGTCTCGCCTGTCAAAGAGTTTGTTTTTTGGAGAGGCTCTAATCAACTACGGAATCGGTAGCATTGCTATCGATTCCAGTTTGATTTTTGGTGCAACTCGCCCGAAGGGACGCCGAGATGCGTAAAAATAGATGTAAAACACTATTTTTAGGAAATTTTTATGCAAGCAGGTTGGCGTATCGGGTATATATTCGGCATCCCCTTAAACATTGACCCGTCTTGGTTGATTATTTTAGGGTTTTTCACCTTTGCCAACGGGTTGGATTTAGTTTCAGAAAATCCAGACTGGGGTTTCGTTGCTTGGGTGACTGGTTTTTTTATCGCCCTGCTGCTGTTTGTCTCCGTACTGCTGCACGAATTGGGTCACAGTTTGGTAGCGCGATCGCAAGGGATTAAAGTAAATTCGATTACCCTGTTTCTGTTTGGCGGTATTGCTGCGATCGATCGGGAATCCCAAACCCCCGGACAAGCGTTTCAAGTTGCGATCGCAGGCCCTCTCGTCAGTTTAACCTTATTCGCCCTACTGAGTATTCTGTTTTTCCAAATCCCCCAGTCGAGTCCGGCGGGGGTAATAGTCGGAAACTTAGCCCAAATTAACTTAGTTTTGGGATTGTTTAACTTAATACCCGGTTTGCCTTTGGATGGCGGGCAGATTTTAAAAGCCGCCGTGTGGAAAATTACCGGCGATCGCTTCAGAGGCGTCCATTGGGCGGCTAGAACTGGACAAATTCTCGGTTGGTTGGCAATTATTGCCGGTATATTCTTTGCCTTTACTACAGAAGAATTCGGTTTCTTCTGGATCGCTTTAATTGGTTGGTTTGTGCTGCGAAATGCCACCGCTTACGATTCCATGACCAATTTGCAGGAAACTTTATTGCAGCTAACCGCAGCAGACGCAATGACGCGGGAGTTTCGCGTCATCGATGCCAATACGATCCTGCGTCAATTTGCCGATGATTACCTTTTAGCAGCTAAGGAAGCTGAGGTATATTTTGCTGCCTCCGATGGTCGCTATCGCGGTTTAGTCTTAGCTGAAGATTTGCGGTCAGTCGAACGCAGTTTATGGGAAACTCAAACGGTTCACACCATCGCTAAACCCCTCGACCAAATCGACACGGTGGCGGAGAACTCCTCCCTGGTTGAGACAATCAATAAATTGGAAACAAAACAATTACGTAGAATTACAGTACTTTCTCCAGCAGGAGCGGTGGCGGGGATAATCGATCGGGGGGATATAGTGAAAGCGATCGCGACTGCGCTCAAGTTTTCGATTCCGGAAGCCCAAATCAAGCGCATCAAACAAGAAGGTAGCTATCCCGGAGGGTTTCCCATTCCCGCGATCGCCAAAGCCGCAGCAGAAGTTCAGCAGCAACAAACCCCATCTGAGCTAACATCGACTTCCAAATCAGAATAATTCCAGGTGAGTGTTGCTGGTGCGTTAGCGAAGCGTAACGCACCCTACATTTAGAGCCTCTGCGTCAGTCCCAATCTACTCAGAAACCCGCTTTCTAGGCTCGTCTTGCATCAGTCCTGTTCTTGTGACATGGGCTGTTAGCCCGTCCTACCCATGTCAGGTGAAAGATTTGAGTCTATCCTACTCGATATCAACATAGAAACCGTTTTAGAAATAAACTTTCATCTATATTTAGAATAATTTGCATTTACTAAGTTAAAAAATAAGTCTAACTGAAACTACTTATAAAAAAGTAACTCACATACTTTAGGTATTAATGCGGAAGCGCGCCCCGCATTCTCGTTATAAATTTGTAATGCTTCAATTTGCGCTAAAGAGGTAGTATAAATGCTTAGCTTTACAATCTGGCTGATAGTTTCCTTAATTGCGGTTTATGTCTACGCCAATTCGGCTGATGAAATAGCCTATCTGTGCGCCACCATTTCAGCGATCAGCATAATTGCCAGCTTGGTTTTAGCACCGTGGCAGATTAAGTTATTGCTTTTAGTGCTGCTACTGATGAGTCAACAACTGCCGTGGCGGAAAAAGTCCATCGTACCATCGCAGACTAACAAGCTGGCAAACTTGAACAATAGCGAAAGCAACCCCAAACTGGCACAGGATAACACCAAGGGAAATCACCAAGATTTAGTTGAGACTGCCAGTCGTCCAACCTTTGAGTTGAAGTATCGCGGCGTTAGCATTAAGTAGCTCAACCATTGCTCAAACAGACTGCTTTCAAGGGCGCTGATGGGCTAAACCAAGCTCTAGTATCGGTTGTGCCTCAATAGCTTGCCATTCGTCTGCTGATAGCGGTTGCACCTTCAACTGAACATCGAAACAACGCGACGCCGTAGCAGTTAAAGCATCTATGACGGTTGGAATCAGCCGATCTTGCCGCTTTGGAAGGGGTAGATCTATTTTTGAGATTTCCGCCTCACCGAATACCCGTTCAAACAGATCTAAATTTGGATACAAGCGCATTGAACCGTGTTGCAAAACGGTGTTACCCCGATAAAGTTGGGCGCTGCCGATCAACTTAGCATTATTTGCCAACACTAAATCCGCACCAGTGGCAGTGCCAAAACAATTGGGATTGCGAATGTAACCGCGTCCAGCGTTACCGTAGTGTAATTCAACGCCGAGCGATCGCCACCCCAAAATCAAAAACTCGCATAAGCTTCGATACACCTGCATCCGACTGCCAGAAAGTCCCGACGTTACCATCCCATAAGTCAAATCTCCCTGATGCAGCACCGCACGTCCACCAGAAGGACGCCGCACCAACTCAATTGGCTTTCCTTCCCAAGTTAAATCCTGCCAAAACTCAGGCCATTTATGTTGGTGATAGCCTAAAGAAATAGCAACGGGCGACCAAGTATAAAAGCGTAAAGTAGGCGGATGCAAACCCAATCTGTGCTGTTCTAGCAACCACAGATCGATTGCCATTTGAACAGCACCAGGTGCTTCAATTAAAGGAATAAGACGCCAATTAGTCATATCATGTCCGCTGGCTTCGGTAGTTGAGGCTAGCGGGTGAGCAGGTGTGCTTCTTAGGCAGGTGGGAGGGAAAAAAAGAGCTTTTCGTACAATCAACTATATAAAACCTATACAACCTGACATGATATCATTATTGATTTATCTTTTGTTATTAGTTTTTTGCTAATAGCTAATAGCGAATCGCCACTGAACAATTAGCTATTAGCAATTAGCAATTAGCAATTAGCCAATAACTACAGAGCAAATTCGGCTTGCAGAGCCTCATCGTTGTTATCTGCGATCGATGCTACAACCGCGATCGCGCGGGAGATTTCCCCCGGCGCCAGCTCGGCTACGGTACGCATTGATAGGAGAACTACTTCATCGTTAATAATGGCGAACCGCGCTTCAAAAGTTTCAGCCCCGTTCATTTCTAATAATTTACGCATTAATTGCGGTTCGTTTTTGGCAGGTAACTTTAGCACCGAAGACCAAACGGTTAAAGTGTCTTCATCAGTTGAACCCGTTAGTTGCACGAACACTTCAACGGTACCATACTTAAACTTCCAAAGATGACCCGCATCGGTTTGGCTAACCATTGCGGTGTTATCCTGGTCGAGGCTGGAGATAACGGTTTCAATCACCTCTACATAATTGATTTCCATCTCTTCCTCTAAGATCTCGTTGACTAGCTCTTCGGGAGATAAAGTTGGAGTGGAAACGGTTTCCGGATCGGGTTGGAAGGTTGTCATAGAAATTCACCGTCAGGATGCCAAACCCAATGTATCGCCTTTAGGACGCTTCTGCTAGAAAAGATGGTACAGGGCTGACGCAAGAAGACGCCAGAAACCGGGTTTCTGAGTCAATCTCTGCTTGCCAAACCAAAGATTTTTAAGAGAAACCCGGTTTCTTTGCCAGAGTAGGGGCACGGCATCAGAAATCTTTATTTACAAGAAAACGATTTATGATTGCCGTGCCCCTGAGAGTTTAGCTAACGCAGCCAGCGGCAGATACCGGGTTTCGCTGTAGGGAACATCAGAAATCTTCTGTACAAGGGAAGATTTGATGATTGCTGTGCCCCTGGGATTGTGCCAAATCACAATTTTTGCTCGAAACCGGGAATGGCAAACAGCAGATTCGATTAAATCTGAAATCTAAAATCTGCAATCTGCAATTCCCCAGTTCGCAGGTTGCTAATTCTTAGTTTGTGCTGCTTTCTTTTGTTGAGCGCTGGCGCTGTTTATCCCATTAAGGAACATCGGCACGAATTTTTCCACAAACGCCTGCGGATCGCGATTCCAAGCCCGCTGCGCCACATCCAGACGAGTGGACTGCAACTGAGGTGCCAGAAGCGTTTCGGGCAGACGCTCAATTAAGTATTGAGGACGTTGCCAAACGGGCATGGTATTGGCGATTTCCAACAAATGATCCAAGCGGCGCAATTCGGCACCGAAGGTGATATCCATTCCCGCTTCATAGGCAGCTTGTTCGATGGCGGCGTATTTCCGCTTAGCTTGCTCAACCTTTTGGCGATGTTCTGGACTCTTTTTGGCAATTTCTGCCAGCCAGCGGTTACCCCAACGGACGTGTGCGGCTTCTTCGGGGAAAATCTTTTCGATGGTTTCCCGGATTTTAATATTTTCTTCGGTTTGCGGAGCTTCTTTGAGGGCGTGGATGTGGGCGGCGAAGTATTCGCAACCGCGTTTTTCGGTAACGTTGATCGCGGCTAGGGAAGAAATCGTTGCCTCTTCACGATGGCTTTCTGTGGTATAGGATTCCCAGTCGATCAGCCGTTCAAATTCATCGATATAGGAAGCACCGGGTGGTGTTCCGATATCTGCTCCCAAGTCTACCAGCAAATCTGTTAACCACATGGCATGACGGGCTTCGTCACAGACGTGATGGGATAAGTCTTTTACGAGTTCTTTTGGCTTACCGTTGAGCTTTTCGATTAAGTCGGTGAGATCTTTGCAGCTGCGTTGTTCGTTAAAGCGGTAGCGGTTGAGGGTGATTAAATGGATTTCGCGATCGCGTACCACTTGCGCCAAGATCTCCCGCGCGCCCAAAGTGTTTTGTAGTTTACGAGGATATGCAACCGTCATGATGAATAATATTTATTGCTGCTTGTAAACAACAGTTTTAATCCTAACGCAGGTTCCCCGGTAGAAAAAAACCACCCAGAGAGGGTGGTTTTTGGTTATTTAAACGCTAATTGCCTTTTAGGCATAGGCAAAGAAACCGGGTTTCTCTGAAAAATCGTCGGGAAAGGCAGCGACAGATCCCAGCCAGAAACCCGGTTTCTAGAACAGTTGCCCGTAAGTCCTACTTAAACAACAATTGCCTTTTAGACATCGTAGTAGAGAGCAAACTCGTAGGGATGGGGACGCAGCCGCATCGGATTGACTTCCTTATCGAGTTTATAAGCAATCCAGGTTTGGATGAAGTCTTCAGTAAACACGCCGGTTTCGGTCAAGAAAGCATGATCGTTCTCCAACGCTTCCAGCGCCCCTTCTAGGGAACCGGGAGTAGAAGGAACCTTGCTCAACTCTTCAGGGCTGAGTTCGTAAATATCCACATCCAAGGGTTCGCCCGGTTCAATTTGGTTCTTAATCCCATCAATTCCAGCACACAGCATTGCCGCAAAGGCTAGATAGGGGTTACAAGTGGCATCGGGACAGCGGAATTCTAACCGCTTGGCTTTGGGATTGGTTCCAGACAGGGGAATGCGGACAGAAGCGGAACGGTTACCTTGAGAGTATGCCAAATTCACGGGTGCTTCAAATCCAGGTACCAGACGCTTGTAAGAGTTAGTGCTGGGGTTGGTCAAGCCTAACAGTGCGGGGGCGTGCTTGAGGATACCGCCGATATAATGCAGCGCCATTTGGCTCAAACCGGCGTATCCGTCGCCTGCAAACAGGGGCTGTCCGTCTTTCCAGATCGACTGGTGGGTGTGCATCCCAGAACCGTTATCGTTAAATAGCGGTTTGGGCATGAAGGTAACGGTTTTGCCGTATTTCTTAGCAACGTTCTTGATGACGTACTTGTAGGTCATCAGATAATCTGCTGCTTCCACCAACTTAGCAAAGCGGAAACCGAGTTCGTTTTGACCGCCGGTAGCAACTTCGTGGTGGTGTTTTTCAATCGGAACGCCGCATTTTGCCATCGTCAGCAGCATTTCCGTCCGGATATCTTGCTGGGTATCGGTTGGCGATACTGGGAAGTAACCTTCTTTGTAGCGAGGTTTGTAGCCCAGGTTTGGCCCTTCTTCTTTACCGGAATTCCAACGACCTTCCACCGAGTCTACGTAGTAGAAACCTTTGTTTTCGGTTTGGTCGAAACGGACATCATCAAAAATGAAAAATTCTGCTTCTGGTCCAATGAAAGCTGTATCGCCAAGTCCGGTGGAAATTAGGTAATCTACTGCTTTTTGGGCAATATTGCGGGGACAGCGGCTGTAAGGTTCACCCGTGCGAGGTTCTTTGATGCTACAAATCACACTCAGGGTTGGTTCTGCCATGAACGGGTCGATCCAAGCAGTTTTTGGATCTAA
>DNGG01000519.1:0-1142 GCA_003486675.1 Cyanobacteria bacterium UBA11372 | reverse complement strand
TTCCAACCCCGAATGCTGGAACCGTCGAAAGGTACGCCCGCATCGAAACTACTTTCGTCGATTTGGTCGTGGTATAGCGAGAGGTGCTGCCAGATTCCCGGCATATCAACGAACTTAAGGTCAATGATTTGGATGTTATTTTCTTTGACGTAATTTAATAACTCTTGCGGGGTCTGGAACATGAATTACTCCGTCTTTGTTGAGCTGGCTACAATCTCGATACTGATATATGGTCGCTGATGAAGGGGCAAATCGAAATGAATAAAACCTGAAATTTTCCTGGCTACCTTCTTGTCAGATTCAATCGCAAGATTTTAGCTGTTTTCAGCTAAATCTACACAGTAGATGGCAATATCTGGCATTTTTGGGGCAGGTAGAAAGCCCTCGACCGGGCTGTTGCCCAACTACAAAATGCGATGTCTCCTTGGTCTATTGCCCGTGTTTCACGCGCCGATCATCTAGTATACCTGCATCATGCTAGAGATAGATCTTTCAAAATTATGTAGCTTTTGTTACAGAAATTTGATTTTCCCAGGTGAAATTGGGGAAAAAAAGTTAAAAAATGTAGCGAAAATAACAGAATAGCCCACGATGGCTTATATTAAAGATTAATATGGTAACAATAACTACAGTTTATCGCGGGCATAACAATGGCATTTAACACCCAGGCGGATTTAGAGCGGCAAGAGGCATACCAGTACAGACCAGGACAGCGGGTGGAACTGAAGCAGCGCCCCGGTGTCGTCGATACGATCGCCGAATACGACCCGATGATGGTACCGCCGATCCAGTTGGTGAATGACCCGCAGCCCAGATATCCAGAAGAGTTAAACGTATTGCCGAAGGTGCCTACCCATTGGTTCGGTGAGGTTGGGCAAAGCAGGCTTCAGAATCGAAATAGTCGTTATAGTAGCAGTCGCGGAGCGAGAAAAAGCTCTCTTTTAGTTTTGTAACAAGCACGCCCAAAAGCGATCGCGCTTCAAAGTTGGGGGTCTGTTTTGTTGTAAACTACAATCGGCTAGCAATCAAACGCCAATATAATTGTGCTTCCTGGCTGTTCCTGGATCGTATCGATCCTTAAATTGTCGGAAGCTTGAGCCTGTCTGATAGTAACAAACGTTCCCAGGCAAGCAAAGTAATTC
>DNGG01000518.1:44696-50934 GCA_003486675.1 Cyanobacteria bacterium UBA11372 | reverse complement strand
GGATTCTGGCGATCGATTAGGAACAGGGAGGTAATACCTTGCCCGCTAACGCTGCCTCGACCGAGGTTGCCACTATCGAAGCGAAGGCTATTATTGGTGCGAATTTCGATTGGTCGAGTCAGTCTTACTTGGTCGTTTAAGATAATGCCATCGGGGCCGGGACTGCGAGCAGCTTCAGCAACCGCTTCTCGGAGGGTGAGTCGATTATCGCTAGGATCTACTACGTCGTCATAGCGAGTCACGGTGTAAATTTGCATTGGAATCTCCAGAAAATTAAATTGCTAATTGTGCAGCGGATGAAGTCGTTGTTGTTGGCATAGGAATAATCATTTTTTTGAGAATGTCTTGTTTGTTATTCCCTTTATAATCATGAAATTTATGGCGGTCGATACAGAAAAGTTAAGGAGTTTCAGAGAGCCAAAAACTTAACTTTTAACCAAGAGTATGGGGGAGAAACAAAAAGCCTCCCTCCAACTAGGAAAGAGGCTTTATAGATCGCAATCACAAGCTAGATTAATTAGTCAGCTACCCACAAGGGGATGCCGTCTCGGTTGTACTTCCACAAGCGAAGGTGGCTGAATCTTCCAGAACTGTATAAACCTCCCACTCATCGCCGTCTGGATCTTCAACCCAAACTTTGTCTTGCAAGGCGTAGCAACAAGTTGTTTGGTTTTCCGAGATACTGACCGATACAGCGGCTTGCAGCCCTTGTGAGGGAAAGCGTTATCGCTTCCTTCGCAGTGTGCGGGCACCCGTGCATGGTGCCGCTGCACAAACTTTCGGTGTAACTCCCTTGATGGGGTATTCTATCCGTAGACAGATGCTCTACCCACGGTCATGGGAAATCGCTTTCGCCTGCTTGCTCTCGCACTTGCCAGCTTTGTTCTTTCCCTTGGTGCCTGCACCAAAATCTTTGTTCCAAAGAAACCTCGTACAATCTTGATCGGGTTTCTGATTGGTCTTTATCTGACCGTGGGGTGGATTCCAGCGATCGCCAGTGTACCCAGTGCTTTTACCCCCGTCGATACCCCAGGGGAAAAGCCACAGCAAACACCAATCGCCGATGTTTGCTTGCCGTTTGTCGGTTGCGTCGAGCAGCGGATTAGACAGGAAGTCAACAGCGCTTTCAAAAACCAACTGCGGAAACTGTTGGTTGACGAGCTTCCCATCCAAGCAAGCGACCAGCAACTGCTGAAGGCTGTCCCCCACAACCAACTGCCGGGAGGAGCATTCCAAGGGCGACCTCTGCCGCTGACGAATTTTGACCGAAATTTTGTCATCCCTCCAGGGGATTATATTATCAAAGCCCATTTTTATTGCACCAGGGTTTTCACCTTCAATGGGCGGGGCAACCGATTCCCCTTAGCAAGACTCCAAGGAAAAGCGGCGGAAGCACTTTCTAAGATTTATGCCCGTGCCAGCTTTGATGGTGGAGTTAGCACTGACGACCTCCAGCGTCTTTCCTGGAACACCCAAGCTGGTTTGAGTTGGGCAGAACTCTCCGATACCGACCGGGAAATTATTCAAAAATATGCCCCAGAATATCAGAACGTCTATTCCAAAGGGTTGCCAGAAAGAATTGAAACAGCCGTCAACAGTCTTTCGCGTCTGACGGGTGGTCGAATCCCCAGCATGGACACCTTGCTCAATCAGCTGGGCGATGTGGGAAAACTCGTCAATACCCTCCTGCGGGCGCGGCAGGAAATTCTCAACACAAATAATGGGTATAGGGCAAGGTTAGATGTTCAACAGTTAGCCCCTCTATTTGCTCCGGAACGAGACGCGAATTTGTCGGGTGGGGTTGAAGTAACGCCCTGGAGCCAAATTTCCGATCAGATTTACGCCCGGTTTATCTCTCCACAAGGAGCAATGCGGGATGGTGAAATCCAAATCCGGGTTTTAGCCGATGATACTTCCAACGAGAGCAAAGCCAACAGGAAAAAGCCTTGTGCGAACCCAGTAGCAGGGATTCAGGCTGGATTGATTGCAGAGCAAATCACCAGCACGGTCGGGATTTCCGAAGCAAATGGGCATCAAGGTATCAGCACCAGTCTGGCGCGGGAACCTGTATCCGACCAAGATGCCCAAAACGCTGTTTTAAAGCAGCAAGCCCAAACCTTTTTCGATAATGCCATCGACCTCTACCGCAAAGGGGAATACCTCAATGCCGGACGGGCGTTTACCAGCGCCATTGAGGTGATGAGTCAGCAACCGGAAGGGGCAGCAATCCTTTCCCAGATTTTAGATCTGCTGCCTTACATCGGAGATCTCAAGGGAGTCCTGGAAGCCGTTTATGGCTATGACCTGCTGACTGGTGACAAACTCAGTTGGTTTGACCGCGCCGTTGCCGCACTACCCTTCGACAAGCAAATCGGTGTCCTGTGGAACAGTATCAAAAAATCCCCAAAAGCACCACCTGGGGGACAGATACTCTGCCGCGATAGTAGCGATACGACCACTCCACCTTCCGGAAATAATAGTAGACTCGTCTTTGAACCTTCACCAAAACATGGGCGGGAAAATCGAGGAAATATTAGTCGAGGACCAACGAATGGACAGATTGCCTTAGATAACTCTGTTCAGGTCAGCGATACTTCGACGCGGCGTGTTGGTGTGGACAGAGCAAATAATGAGATTGTTGTTTTCGATGAAACAAGAGATGGGATCTTTCATGGTCATGTTCGTTCTTGGGAAGAACTGAGGCAAGAAATGAAAAATGCGCTGATCAGAGCAGGTTTAGTTGACAGCCGTGGTCGAATTAAATGAGATCGGCCTCTTATGAAATACCAGGAAGTTTTACCTATTTCGCGAGCAGAAGCGGAACAAGCATTAAACAGCAATAACTCAGAAGTTGTTTGTGATGCTCTGTTGCGCCTGACATATCATGATTCTGATTGGCGCTGGATTCAAAATATTTGTTTGAACTTTGTTAAGTCGAAAGATACTCAAATTCGGCGTCTTGCAGTAATTTGTCTTGGGCATTTGGCACGCATTCACGGTACTTTAGATGTTGAACAAGTTATTCCCGTACTGGAAAATCTCCTGCATGATAGTAATGTTGCTGGAAATGTCAAAGATGCTTTAGACGACATTCAAATGTTCGCTACTAATCAACAGCGCTAGGAAACGACTTTTCCATCTTGCTGATGCCACAACAACAAGTAAAAAAATGCGACTGGCCTAGATATGGGAAGGAAATGTCATATCATGTCCGGTGGCATCGGTTGTATATCTTTAACTGTGCGAAAAGCTGTTGTTTTCCCTCCCACCTGCCCAAGAAGCTCACCTGCTCACCCTCAACCTAACCCTACCGAAGGCCAGCGGACATGATATCACGGAGATGGAATGCGATCGCGAAAATACCTCGTGTATAATTCGCAACTGGATACAACTTGATTCCCTCGCAGCGTCACCAGTCCCATACTGTGCAGTTTAAAAGCTAAAAGTTGCTCCAACTCTACAGGTTTAGATGCTTTGATAACTAGATCGTAAGCTGCTGCTAATTGAGGATGTTCTTGCAAATTGCGTAAATGCCGATGTAAGTGGTTGTAATAAATACCCGCATCAGTAGCAGCCGTTTGCACGAGTTGATCGAGCGTTAAATCTTGCTGTGCCAAATGATAGAAAGCTTGTTGCACTAAATAAGGATGTCCCGCCACCAATTGGATTAATTGGGATAATTCAGTTTGTGATAAATTTAGTCGGTAACGCTGAGCTAAATCGCCTACCTGTTCGGAAGTAAACGCTTGTAATTCAATCGCCAATCCCACATTAAACGGTGACTTATTGATATCCAGGGGAATATAAACCTCAGTAGAGTGGACGATAACCAACCGCAGATTTTGCCACAGAGGATTGCCGCTATCTCCATAAGCTGCTTCTTCGTACCACGAGCGCAAGAGAGTAAAGAAATCATCGGCAACTTCTGGATGTAAAAACACCTCATCGACTTGATCGAGAGCTAATACCAAATAGCCATTAATTTCTGGTAACAAACAATCTTCAAAATAAGCCGTACAGTTATTTTTACTGCCAAAAGTTTCGCTCCAATAATCCTCGACTTTGTGGGGTAATTGAAGCTTGCGAGTAATAGAAGCACAAAACCAGCGCAATAACTTATCCAAGTCACTCAAAATGGCTCGATCTGCGCGTTGCAAGCTCAAAGGTACGGTGCAGACATTCCGAGCAAAATTTTGTTGTTTGGCACGAGCAAGAATCCTCACCATTAAAGATGTTTTACCCATTTGACTCGGTGCTTTAATCCGAATCAAAGCGCCCGGTTTCATAATTTCTTCGTAACAGCGAGAGTCAACGGTAGGACGTTCTACATAAAAAGCCGAATTAAGTGGAATTAATCCAACTAACGATTCCAATTTGACAGACTCAGAAGCAGATGCTGGAACATTTTCTCCCACTCCTTGATTTTCTCGCTGTGCGAGAACAGCGACCAAATTTGTTTTATTGACTTTTTCCCCCAGACTCGATGAGAGAATCTGCCACAATTTTGGCCCTACATCGTGTTTAATATATTCGGGTGTATAGCCACTTTCCGCCGCAATTTCATCATATCTTTGACCGAACCAAGCTCCGCGCAAAACTGCAACTTCAATATTTTTTAAGTGTCTTTTGGTTTTCGCAAAAACTGCTGCATCTGCTACCTTGAGAGCCACATCAAAGTCTATTAATTGGTTGCTTGTACTGTCTTTCATAAATATACCTTTTGTTTATTTTAACTCAAGTTGCGAGTTATCCCATGCATAGCAGCTAATGGCTAATGTGACTAAAAATGCTTGATTAGCAATTAACAATTAGCAATTAGCAATTAGCAACTTGCGTTATTTTATCATTTTAAACCAACGCACCCAAGGCTTGCAGCGTCGTAATTGTAGCTGCGGTTAAACCTTTAACACCAGCGATGTTCATTCCTTCATAAAGTCTTTTTGCCCTCAAAACTCGGTTGCACTCACCAGTATAAACATCCCAAATCCTCACAGTTTGGTCTTGAGAACCGCTAGCGATAGTTTGTCCATCTGGACTAAAGGTAACAGCAGAAACCAAATGTGTATGTCCGGTGCAAATATGGCGACATTCACCTGTTTTGATATCCCAAATCCTCACAGTTTGGTCATGAGAAGCGCTGGCGATGATTCCCCCCCCTTCGCAAGGGGGGCTGGGGGGGATCGGACTAAAAGCAACCGAAAAAACCCAATTAGTATGTCCGACGAAAGTTTTGAGACATTCACCTGTCTGCCAATCCCATAGTTTTACCGTTCGATCTGTACTGCAAGTTGCTAAAGTTTTGCTATCTGGACTAAAGGCAACTGCGTAAACTCGATTGTCGTGACCGGATATTATTTTGCAGCAATTACCTGTTTGGTAATCCCAAATTCTCACTGTTTGATCGGCGCTGGCACTTGCTAAAATTTCTCCAGTTTGATCGAAAGCAATTCCGAAGATTTTATCGCTATGTCCGGTCAAATTTTGGCAGCACTTACCTTGACTCACATCCCATAATTTCACCGTGCAATCAGCACTTCCACTGGCGAGGATTCCATTTGGATGAAATGCAACTGCGTATACCCAATCTGTATGTCCCTGTAAGATTTGGAAACATTTACCTGTACTAACAGTCCACAATCTAATGGAAGAATCTGTACTGGCACTCGCCAAAGTTTGACCATCGGAACTAAAAGCGATTCCATAAATAAAATCCCCATGTCCTTGCAACGATCTGATGCAATTTCCAGTTGGCAAATCCCATATTTTTATGGTTTTATCGTTACTACCACTGGCTAAGATCCCCCCGTTGCCCCCCTTGGTAAGGGGGGTTAGGGGGATCGGACTAAAAGCAACTGGCAGCGCCCAATCTGTATTTCCGTACCAAGTTTTTAAACATTGCCCGCTGCGACTATCCCACAATTTCACAGTTTGGTCTAAACTGACACCAACTAAAGTGTGTCCATCTGAACTAAAGGCAACGGAACAAACTTCATTAGTATGTCCGTGCAATGTTCTGATGCAAGTATCGGTGTTGCAATCCCAAATTTTAATCGTGCGATCGCCGCTGCCACTAGCTAATATTTCACCTTCATTATTAAACGCAATCGAATAAACTGAATTACTATGCCCGGTGTAAGTTTTTAAGCATTTGCCCTGATTAATATCCCAAAATTTGATCGTGCGATCGCTACTACAACTCGCTAAGATCCCCCTGTAGCCCCCCTTGGTAAGGGGGGTT
>DNGG01000518.1:44221-44544 GCA_003486675.1 Cyanobacteria bacterium UBA11372 | reverse complement strand
ATCGTGCGATCGCTACTACAACTAGCTAAATTTTCTCCATCTAAACCAAACGCAACTGAACGCACCCAACCTGTATGTTCGGTCAATGTTTTTAAGCATTGACCATCAGCAACATCCCATAATTTAATCGTGCAATCTGCACTACCACTAGCTAAAATTTGCCCATCCAAACTAAACGCAACCGACCGCACCCAGTCTGTATGTCCGGTGAGAGTTTTTACGCAAGTTCCAGTTTCAATATCCCAGATTTTGATCGTGCGATCGCCACTGGCACTCGCTAAGATCCCCCCGTAGCCCCCTCCTCGTTCCCAGGCTCCAGCCTG
>DNGG01000518.1:34134-43948 GCA_003486675.1 Cyanobacteria bacterium UBA11372 | reverse complement strand
GTTGGGGGGATCGGACTAAATGCGACTGAAAAAATTTCATGGTCATGCCCAATCAATGTTTTAATGCAAATACCATCTTGAACGTTCCACAACTTCACCGTACAATCAGCACCGCAACTGGCTAAAATTTGCCCATCTGGACTAAATGCGATCGCGCGCACCCAATTCTTATGACCTTGACAAATTAGCAATAATTTTCCCGTTTTTACTTCCCACAAACGGACATGACAATCTGTATCGCAGGTTGCCAAAATTTGACCATCGGGGCTAAAAGTTGCTGATAAAATATTGCCTAAAGTTTCAGTAAAAACGCACCTGGATAAATCCGAGTTAGCCAAATTCACATCGTGCAAGTTTACCCCTTGTAAATAAGCTTGCCAAACTGTTAAATCGGAGAAGTCAAACCCGCTTAAATCAACTTGTAGCTGGTGCAGTAAATTGATACTATTTCCGCCTGCATAACCCGTTTCTTGGGGCGATTTTCCTTTTAAAAGCGAGAGTATTTGTTGCAAGTAACTGGCAATATTTTCTGAACTGCCAAGGGTGGCAATTAATCGCTCTGCCACGGGTTTAAGGATGAGGGAAATTTGAGTTTCCCGCACGTAATCTTTAGCAGTAGCTTTGATTGGTGCATGGGTTCTAAACAAGTTAATATGTTGACTACAAATTTCCTCACAAATCAGCTCGATTAAACTGGCGATCGCATACTCCATTACTACGGGTTGTTGAGTAAAACCAGCGCCACTTTTTTCCACCAAAGAACGCCGCTGTAAGGAATTAATAGATTCTAAAAGTTCGGGAATTGGAACGTTAGCAACAAAATCAGATTGTAATTCTAGCAACGAAACAGGTTCGCGATTAATTGCTAACCAATACATAATTTCTCGTTCCAAGTTTGTCAGGCGATGAAACTGTTGATCGAGCAAATCGCGAATATCATCGAAAATGAACGTACTTTCCCTAGAAATTTCTAGAAACTGCGAAATACTTCCATCAAAAAAGTCTCGGATAGAAGACGCCACAATTTTGAGCGCCAGTGGATTTCCCCCATAGCGGGAAAGTAACACTTGCCATTGAGATTCCGAACCTGTAAAACTGCCTTTGACGTTAAAAATTTCTCGTCCTTCTGTCTCTGGCAAACCTGATAATTGCAGCGAACGAACTGGCAAAGCTTCCCCTTCAAACTTCGCCAATCCTTTTGGTTTTTCTCGCGAAGTTATCACCAGACAACTTTGGTGAGAAGATTCGGCGATGCATCGCAGAAACTGACCATATCCTTCATATTCTGGCTTATATTTACCCGTGCGATCGCCTGCTTGTAAAATTGACTCAATATTATCTAGAATTAGCAGACAGCGCGAACTGCGGAGATATTGTAGCCCGCGCAAAATTATCCCATCGATTTTTTTTGGTAAATCTGTCTCTTCCTGTTTCGATAAAAATTGAATAATTTCTGCCAATATATCTTCAATTGGTGGAGCGTTGCGGAGACTGCGCCAAATAATAAAATCGAACTTATCCTGAACTTGTTGTGCCAATTTTACAGAAAGTGCCGTTTTACCAATTCCACCCATTCCCAACAGCGTTACCAGGCGACAATTTTCCCGCACAATCCATTTTTCTAGGGCGTTCAATTCTGCCAAACGACCATAAAAAATCGAGGCATCTGGCGCTTCTCCCCAGTCAGAGCGATTTTGAATTTTTGCGTCACTGGTTTGATTAAATTTATCTTTACTTGTTGCTTGATTATTTAACTCAACAACTTCTTCCCAATTAACTTCGAGAACTTGGCAGTAAGCTTTAAACGCTTCCGCATTAATGGGCGACTTTCCTGCTAAAAAACGCTTCCAAGTTCCTTCTGAAATCCCCACAGCGAGAAAGCCTTGTTTTTCCCAAACCACCCCCAAAACTTGACTAGCCGTCTCAAGAAAGCGGAAATCATCGACAGCCCAACCTTTGGCGAGTCTGGCTTGCTTAATTCTTGCGAGTCCCTGTTGAGAAGCTTTGAGAGTAAGCACAGTTATCAATAAATATATCTATAAAACAAAAATATTTGACATATATCATATAACAATGCGATCGCCAAGATCGGTTTAACTGACCTTTGTCGATCTTGAACGATCTGGCGATGCACTCGAAGATGGAAGCAATGGCTTAGCGAGCGAGAAAACCCATGATTAAGATTTATCACACTGAATTGTCAGGAAATTGCCACAAAGTACGGTTAATGTCGGCACTGTTGGGAGTCGAGTACGAACTTATACCTATTAATATGCTCAACGGCGAACACAAGTCGCCTCAATTTTTGCAACTCAATCCCCTGGGGCAAATTCCCGTTGTCGTTGACAATGACATAATTCTTCGAGATTCTCAGGCAATCCTAGTATATCTGGCGCGAAAATATGGCGATGAAAGTTGGTTACCCTTGGATGCCCAATCAATGGCAAAAGTTATGCAATGGCTATCCTTTGCCGCCCATGAAATTAATAACAGTGTGTTCATTGCCCGCTTATATTTCCGCTTCAATATGGATGTTGACTGGAAATCTGCCCAAGAAAAAGGTAAGCAAGTTCTGCAAATAATGAACGAACATTTACAAAATCGAGATTGGCTGGAATTAGATCGCCCCACAATTGCAGATATTGCTTGTTATCCCTATGTTGGATTAGCCCCAGAAGGCAAAGTATCTCTCGATGATTACCCCAATGTAATTGCTTGGATTGAACGCATAAAACATCTACCAGGCTACATCGGAATGCCAGGACTTTAAATAATTCTTGCACCCGATCCCCCCTTGCCCCCCAAAACAGCGGGGGGAGCTATCTTCGTCAGGAATTAATAAATTCAGAAAGGATGCGCTGGTGAATCCTTGCATCCGATCCCCCCTTGCCCCCCAAAACAGCGGGGGGAGACTCAAATCCAAAATCTGAAATCTACAATCTCAAATCATCATGACTTTTCATTCTGGAGAAATTGCCATTCAAACTCGGGCAGGAGTGCGCGAAGAAGCTGAGCGTTTGTGCAGTTTTATTAGCGATGTTATCAAGCCACCTGCCGAGGAATTCCTTGCCACGCAACAGTTAGCTGTCGCCAGTACAGTTGATGCAAATGAGAGAGTTTGGGCTTCGCTTTTAACTGGAAATTATGGATTTTTACAGGTGTTAAATCACCAGAGATTACAAATTAATGCTAATCTTACTCCGGGCGATATGCTGTACCGAAACTTGCAAAATAATCCTCAAATGGGGGTGCTAGCGATCGCATTAGCAAATCGCAGGCGCTTGCGTCTCAACGGTAAGGCTCAAATTCAGCCAGAAGGACAGATTCACCTACAGATTCATCAAGTATTTTTTAACTGTCCCAAATACATTCAAGTGCGCCATCTAGAAACAGAAATAACTAATTTACTAAAACAACCTGAAATCAGTAGTAGCGACTCTTTAACCGCGCATCAACAAAATTGGATTACCCAAGCGGATACATTTTTCATCGCCAGTTCTCATCCAGAAATTGGGGCAGATGCCTCCCATCGAGGCGGATTTCCAGGATTTGTTCGAGTTTTGAATAGCAACAGCTTACTATTTCCCGATTACGCTGGTAATAATATGTTCCAAACTTTCGGTAACCTGATAATTAATCCCTACGCAGGTCTTTTATTCATCGATTTTGCAGCAGGTGATATTCTGCAATTAACAGGACAAGCAAAAGTGATTTGGGATGCAGAAAGATTAACAACTTTTGCCGGAGCGCAACGTTTAGTAGAATTTGAGATTGAGCAGGTATTAGAAACTAGGAATGTTACTCCTATGCGCTGGCGCTTTGGCGAATATTCCCCTGCTAATCCTGGATAAAAGCGATGAGAATGCTGATAGTCGTCAGATTTACCAACTGTTTTGTCATGGTTAGCCTTATATATCATATATATACATAAATGTCAAGATCAGCGTGAAGAGATACTTTACGAGTTTATACTGATCTTTCGCTCGCTTGCCCGATCGCGTCATGCTAGAGAGGAATCAATCGGCAGACGCTCATATTGGTGTAGATGGCAATGGAGTTAAGCATGAAACAATATGCAGTCGATATCCGCATCGCAGTAGATGCCTCGACAATGTTGGCGATATCTGGCAACAAGTCGCTAGGCGTCTACACCGCTACAGAAACAACAAATTACCCGTTAGCACCTTTTGTTCCTTGGCAAGCTTTGAATCAGATTCAACCGGATTTGATGGGAGGAGAGGCGAATTATAGAGAAAATAAATTGCGCGCAGAAATTGCAGCTTTGAAGCAAGAATTGGCAGCAGTAAAACAAGAAAAAGCCAACTTAGAAATCTTATTAGAATCTCTTAGCGATCCTCCCAAGAATCAAGTTTACCAGATGCCAATCGAGATCGATCAAAACAAGCGATCGCATCAAGTCGCCGCCATTACCCAATCCGACTATTTTCAAGAGTTACTAGCAGACGTTGAACTTCTCCGAGCTTCAAACAATTTGATATTTTAAATTTTGAATGAGGTGATATATGCCAAAAATTATTGCAATTCATTCCTACCGAGGCGGAACAGGAAAATCGAATTTGACGGCAAATTTGGCAGTAGCGATCGCACTCCAAGGAAAGCGTGTTGCGGTAGTAGACACCGATTTACAATCCCCAGGCATTCATACCATTTTTAACAGCAATATACCAAGCAAAACTTTAAATGACTACTTATGGAATCGCTGCTCAATTCAAGATACAGCTTACGATGTCAGTTCTGCAATAGGAATCGAACAAAAAGGTAAAATTTTCCTCATCCCCTCCAGCGTCAACGTCGATGAAATTGCCCGGATTATTAGCGAAGGTTATAACGTAAATTTGCTTAATTCCGGATTCCAGCGCTTGATTAAAGAACTTGAATTAGATTACCTGTTTCTCGATACTCATCCCGGTCTTAGTCGAGAAACATTGCTATCGATTGCAATTTCCAATCTGTTAATTTTAATTTTGCGCCCAGACAGTCAAGATTTTCAAGGAACTGCTGTTACCGTTGATATTGCCCGCCAACTAAAAGTTCCCGAAATGTTTATGATAATTAACAAAGTAGTGAGCAAAATGGACTTTTCTGAACTTCAGGAAAAAGTAGAGATGACTTACGATATTCCCGTCGCAGGAATCTTGCCAGTCTCAGAAGAAATGATGCAATTGGGAAGTAGCGGAGTTTTCTGTTTGCGATATCCTAACCATCATTTGACACAGATTCTTAACCAGGTTGCGGTTAAAGCGATCGCACTATAAAGATAAGCGATCGCCGATCGGAAACCCGGTTTTTGAGAAAAACCGGGTTTCTTTCTATGAAGCATCACTATTCTGGGTCTTGATTTTCCTTTGGTTCACCCAAGTAAAGCCTAATAAACGCTTCTGCGGCTTCTGAGTTCATCCCTCTCAAGGCTTTAACTATCCCTACAACCGTCTCGGCGGTGGGATCTCTCTCTTCGTGAACCCATTTATAAACCGCAGATCTTTGAAGTCCCATTGCCGTTGCCAGTTTATTTTGGCTGATGCCATATATCGTTAACACTTGCCTAAGAGCTTTACCTGCTTGTCCCATCAACCTCATCACTCTGCTTTTCCGATGGCTGGAACGAAGGATCGTTCTGCCTGACCCAGGCTTCTATCAATTCTGATGCTACCCGGCTCATATCTCTATCCTGCAAAGCACACAGGGATTTGAACCTAAGTTTTAGAGCTTTATCAATATAAATTTTCAGAGAGTCTTGGGACACTTGACGATCGTGAACTGCTTTTCATCTCCAAAATAAGGTACAAAGTGACTTATCACCACTTTTGTTACTAAAGAGACTTGTCACCTAATACCTTAGTCCCCTAAACTGATATTGGTGTAACCCACCAAAGTCAAAAGCCAGCACGCCCAAGTTTCTCAGGCTACGGCGTGCTGGCTCTAACTCCGTTATTCATTTGGAGGTAAATTCCATTATGACTTATCGACAACGCTTGAATTGCTGGGCGATCGCACGTCTACTTCCTACCCACCAATGGGCAATTATCGCCCGCTTCCGCAACCGATCTGATGCAGATGGGCATTTTCAGTTCTTGCGGCGGAAAGTACCGCACATCCAGTTTAAGGTTGTGTTTGATTTGACCAACTCGAACTAAAACGAGTCAGAAACCGGGTTTTTGAGAAAAACCCGGTTTCTTGGTGTAGGCGATCGCCCCATTCCCAAATCAAGGAGCAACGGGTATCCTAACGATATCTGCAAAGAAGACCGGAAAGCATTTTGGTACGTTCGCGGCAAGATTGAACTTATTTCGATCAAGTGATTGATGTTTCTGGGAATGAGATCAAGATGAAAGTGCAGCTGGAAGATTTGATTTTTATGGGGTGAAAAGATGGTGCGATCGCGCTCGATATTTGCGATGCGATCGCGAACTAAGCAGAAGGCGTGGGTTAAGACTCAGTCTAAAAGGTTTTGGTCAAAGAGTGTCGCTCAAAACCTGCGAGCCAAAGCACTAACTTCTAATAGGCTACACTTGATGTATCGCAGAGAGTTCCAAATTGCCAACGCAGCAACAGCTAGTAACCGCAGTATTTCTCTGTCAGTTACTTTCTAATCTGTTCCAGCCAATTCAAGTTTTTCGTTATGACCAGAGGTTTAGAACGATTTATATGCAGGCTGGGGTAAATGATGATATCGCTCTCGTAATTGATGAAGACGGAAGTTGGGAGTTTGTTTTATGATGCCGAATCTATCTGAAATGACAAATACTGAGTTGAAACGGTATATTTCTGAACATCGAAATGATAGCGATGCCTTTCAAGCTGCAATGGAAGTTTTAATGAGTCGTCGGAATCCTGCTAATCGCCATCCCTATCCTTTTGAACTAGCAAATCCTGAAGTTGAAGTCGAGGCTATTTTGAGAGAGAAGCTAAATCAGACTCGGTAGCGACGCGGTATAACTGCGATTATCTTTCTCTGGGCAATTATGGAGGCGATCGCATAAACTCGGTAACAACTGGCTTTTGAATGCGATCGCTCATGTCCAAATTTATCCAAAATTGGCTTTTGCCGTTGCTATTGATACTCAGTAATGGTTTCTTAGGTTGGCTGATCAACCAACTACCTGGTAAACAGGACTTAAAAATTGAAGACCCTCTAATACTCGTACTGACTGGGTTGTGTATATTGGCACTTTTTATTCTCGGTGCTGTATCCAGTCAGTCTCAGCCAAGTGCAACGCCTGGGAATCAAAATTGGCTGGTTGGCTTTTTACCCCTGCTAGGAGGTGGCATCCTTTTCGGACTGTTGAAGGGTAACTACGTAGCTGAAGAATTCAGTTCAGCAGTTTTTTATACATCCCTAGTTCTGTTTGGTTTGGGGACTGTGCTGCCGCCTGTACTGCTTTTACCGAAACAATGGCAGAACAGGTTGGTATGGTTTCCCCCCGGTTTCGGGCTGATGGTAATGTTGTATTTCATACTGAGAGGCGAATGGGCAGCAGCGGGTTTGGCTTTGTTTGTGACCGTAATTTTGATGTTGTTTATCCATATCATCAAGTTTTTCATCCCAGTTACTAACCAACTTTCACCGAGGTTTAGGGCAAAGAGACAGCAACTTGCAGATAGTTTTGCAGACTCGATTTGGAACAACATTGAAAATTTAACCTCACCTTTTCAGCAGGAATATTACAAGGGTTTGACTTATATTTGTCGGGACTACCAAACACAGGGATTGGATAAAGACCGCATCCTGAAGTTGCAAAATGTATTTGTGCCGCTCAAAATCGCTGCAAAAGAGGCAGCGAAGGCAAGTCAAACAATGATTCAACCAATAAAAGATGAAGCAAATAACTCAAATGAAAGGCAAATTTGGGATTTTTTAGCAGCGATAGATAATGATTCAGCATTTCGGCGCATGGCAGTTTTGGGCGCACCCGGTTCGGGGAAAACTACCCTTTTGAGACATTTAACGCTGACTTATGCTACAAAGCAACAGCGGAAAGTACATCGGAAAGCGCCGAAACTGATCCCAATATTGTTATATCTCCGAGATGTGCGCCAGGAAATTGTGAATAAAAAACCGTCTTTGGCAGAATTAATTACTCAACAGGTACAGCAGCAGCGAAAAATTGAACCGTTGAATCCACCGCCTAACTGGTTTGCCGAAAAATTACGTCAAAACAAATGTTTGGTAATGTTAGATGGATTGGATGAAGTAGCGGATGAAACCCAGCGCCAGCAGGTGAGTCTTTGGGTAGACAAACAGATGGAGGCATACCCGGATACGGCTTTTATTTTAACTTCTCGACCCTTTGGTTATAAAACTGCGCGGTTGCAACAAGATGTGACTGTATTAGAAGTGCAACCATTTAGCCTGAAACAGATGCAACAGTTTATTCATAACTGGTATTTGGCAACAGAAGTAATGAGTCGCGCTGGACAAGAAGATTTGGGAGTGCGGGAAGAAGCAAAACAACAAGCAGATGATTTAATTAAGCGGATTAAAAATAGCAAACCTCTAGCGGACATGGCGGTGAATCCTTTGCTGCTAACAATGATTGCCACAGTTCACCGGCGCGGTAGCGCTTTGCCAGGAAAACGAGTGGAACTTTACAAAGAAATTTGCCAGGTTTTACTAGAAAAGCGACTGAGAGCTAAAAATATTGCCGATCCGTTAACAGCCACGCAAAAGCAATCTGTTCTGCAAGTGCTGGCATTTGAATTAATGCAGCAGAAAACTCGCGAGTTCAAAATATCCGATGGAATCGATCTGATTAAAAACAAACTGGCAGATGTAGCAGGCAGTGGGGCGAATCCAGAAGAGTTTATCCAGCAAATTCGAGATGTGAGTGGGTTATTAGTGGAAAAAGAAGCAGGTATTTATGAATTTGCTCACTTGAGTTTCCAAGAATATTTAGCAGCGGTTCAGATTAAGGAATCAAACCAAGAGAATTTGTTAATAGCAAATATTAACCATTCCTGGTGGTCTGAAACTATCCGCCTTTATGCAGCGCAGAGTAATGCTAGCAATCTTATTCGTGCAGTCTTGGCGATGCCATCTCCATCCGTTGAAACATTGGCACTAGCCTATGATTGCTTGGACGAGGGGTTGAGTGTAAATCCAGACGTTCGGCAAAAACTGGAAGAAAGGTTAAACGCAGATTTGGAAAGTCGATGACAGAAAGATTCACCTTAGCAGCTAATGTTTTATTATCCAGGCGTCTGCAAAATTTACTGCGGATTGATGAGAATGTCGAAATTGACATGAATTACATCACCTGCGCCGAATATCAGCTTTTTATTGATGAGAAGCTGAAAGCAGGTGAACATCGCCAACCTGACCATTGGACAAGTTATAGGTTTCCGCCAGGAGATGCCAAAAAACCGATTACTGGAGTACGAGCTAGTGATGCTGAGGAGTTTTGTGAATGGTTAACTCAGCAGCACTCTGCACTGGGATTTAAGTACAGACTGCCCACTTTAAATGAAGTAGAGGAGTATCCAGTCACAGAAAAACAAGTAGGATGCTGGTGTTTTGATGGAGAACAGCGAATTATTGCAGGAATAGAAACGGGACAGAAGCAAACTTGGCAACAGAAATTAGCTGAGGTTTTGGTTCTCTACCTCAACCACGACCTCAACCGCGACCTCTACCGCGACCTCTACCGCGACCTCTACCGCGTCCTCAACCGCGACCTCTACCGCGACCTCTACCGCGACCTCTACCGCGACCTCAACCGCGTCCTCGACCGCGACCTCTACCGCGTCCTCGACCGCGACCTCAACCGCGACCGCGACCGCGACCTCTACCGCGACC
>DNGG01000518.1:14999-33905 GCA_003486675.1 Cyanobacteria bacterium UBA11372 | reverse complement strand
CCTCAACCGCGACCTCTACCGCGACCTCTACCGCGACCTCTACCGCGACCGCGACCGCGACCTCGACCGCGACCTCGACCGCCTCCTCAACCGCGACCTCAACCGCGACCTCAACCGCGACCTCAACCGCGACCTCGAAGGCAAACTTAAAGCAATTGAAGCAGGCGAAGCTAGTGATTTCCTACTTTTATACTTTCCTCTGCTTCCTGTTATTGTTATCTATCATTTCTTGTCAGCAACTTATGAGGTAATCTCCAAAAATAAAGCGGCGCTCAATCAACTTAATTTAAGCAGTCAAGAAAGTGAAGCTATTAGCCGTAAGTATCTAGAGCATTTCAATGAAATCTACCCACTTTATGTTTACTTGGTATTACTAGATGAGCGACAAGCGGGTCGGATACCAGCATGGGAGAGTATTAGGATTGTCAGGGAAAGAGTGGAGCAGTAGATTTGGTAATCCCTCAGCTATACTAAAGCCAAAACCAATCGCTGCTGAAAACAATCAGCCCATAGCCTCCCGATGCAAACCACCCTTAACCTGGACGAAGCCCTTCTTAACGAAGCCTTCCAACTTACCAACATTACCAACCAGGAAGAATTGATCAATCTAGCCCTGCAAGAACTGGTGCGATCGCGCAGAAAGAAAAATCTTCTCGACCTTGCTGGGCAAATTCAATTCGTTCCAGATTTTGACCACAAAACCCTGCGCGAAACTCCTCATGCTGCTGATTGACACATCTGTTTGGATCGCTGTCTTTCGCGATCGCAGCGGTCAAGTTCGCCAGCAGCTTGAAACCTTGATCGCCAATCGTGAAGTTTGACTCACCCGATTCACTCAGCTGGAATTACTTCAAGGTAGCTTGAACGAGCAAGAATGGAATCTCCTTTCCACATACCTCGCAACACAAGATTATATTGAACTCACGATTAATTCCTGGCAAGCTGCTGCACGCATCTACTACGATCTGCGTCGCCAAGGGCTTTCGGTTCGCAGCCCAATAGATTGCTGTATTGCTCAAGCCGCAATGGAAAACAATTTACTTTTGATCCACAACGATCGCGACTTTGAAACTATTGCCCAAGTGCGATCGCTCCAACACCTTCGCTTTCAAGCTTGAGTTTTTCCTAAAAAGCATCGATGAACGAGGGATGGTCGATGCGCGATCGCTCTCTGCGAAATGCGATCGCCTGACTTTTCTGCGATCGAAATAGGCGATCGCAGTTGCAACAGACATTATGCGATCGCATATCCTGTATACTCTCTCAATTGAGGCGGATGAAACGCCAGTACAATACGATCTTTAGGCACTCCAGCCGCAACGAGTTCACCAGTAATGCCGTCTTCGATGCCGTCGTAGTGAATCCAAATTTTGTCACCGATAATTTGGACATGGGTGACGCAACCGTGAACCCGCTGTTTGCGATTCCAACCTTCATTAAATAGTAGAAAATGCGTGCGCTCGGCATCAATGATGACATATTGCTTAATGTCGCCATGACTGTAAGGTATGGCAGCATGATCTTTGAGAATTTTCTCAACTGTATCTTGATAAAATTTTAGGTTATCCATTGAACAATCTCCTCGGTTTCGGGATCGAAAATAATCAGTTTAAGGCTCTTTTTACGAAGTACCCGTTGACCGATTTCTTCTGAGAAGAAACCTTCAAATATAATATTGCTGAGGGCTAAGTAAAGGACTCGTTGTGGATCTTCATCCTCCATAATCAACGAATACAGATCGTATTGACCGAGCGCCTTTTCTAACTCACTTACGGGTGATGGATCGAGAAAGCTTTTGATTTCTACGGCAATCTTGCGCCCTTGCTTCTCGGCAGCGAACAGCTTTTTTGCGCCCAAATCAACATAAACTGAACGTCCTCCAACTCTGAGCTTGAAAGGATCGTCAGTAATCGTCCAACCGTCTTTGATGAGGGCGGTACGGACAGTATCGTGATACAAGTCTTTGGCGGACATCAGAGTTGTTTTGTTGAGGCTTTCTCTGTATCTATCGTATACGACTAACGTTCCGAGTTCAGACTCTATCAATTGCGAAATCCTCGATCGCTTTACCAGAAGTCTTTGGCGATCGCAGCGGTCAAGCTCGCCAGCAGTTTAAAAAGGTCGAGCGCATCAGAATAACTACAGCAATACAATATAAACAGAAGAGTTCTGCCTATTCAATATTTCTAACTCACCAATTGAACTCCAAGTCAAAGAAACCAGCGACTTTCGCCTCGACCGCTGGTTATCTAACCAATTATCCGATTTATCCCGTTCTCGCATCCAAAAGCTGATCGAACAAGGATGCGTGGAAATTAACGGCGAAACCTGTACCGATAAAAACGCCAAAGTTAAACCGGGCGATCGCATTCACCTTACCATCCCCGCAGCCCAACCCACGCACATCCAACCCGAAGACATCCCCCTCGATATCC
The DNA here is from genome assembly GCA_003486675.1 of Cyanobacteria bacterium UBA11372. GTDB lineage: Bacteria > Cyanobacteriota > Cyanobacteriia > Cyanobacteriales > Aerosakkonemataceae > Microseira. The sequence goes on along the minus strand of DNGG01000518.1, from coordinate 31,470 downwards.
TTTACGAAGATGACCATTTACTCATCCTGAACAAACCCGCCGGATTGGTCGTTCATCCCGCCGCCGGACACCAAGATGGCACGCTTGTCAATGCCCTTTTAGCTCATTGTCCATTAGCAGAAATTGGCGGCGAACAGCGTCCGGGAATCGTCCACCGATTGGATAAGGATACTACCGGCGCGATCGCGATCGCCAAAACCGACCAAGCTTACCAACACCTACAAGCGCAACTAAAAGCCAAAACCGCCCGCCGGGAATATCTAGGCGTCGTCTACGGCGTCCCCAAAACCGAAAGCGGTACAATAAACCAACCCATCGGACGCCATCCCGTTGACCGGAAAAAAATGGCAGTCGTCCCTGAAGAAAAAGGCGGACGCCCCGCCATCACCCACTGGCATATTAAAGAACGACTTGGTAATTACACCTTAATCCACTTTCAATTAGAAACCGGACGCACGCACCAAATCAGGGTTCACAGCGCTTATATAGGACATCCTATCGTCGGCGACCCCCTATACAGTTCCGGGCGAGACATCGGTGTAAACTTACCAGGACAGGCACTCCACGCCTGGAAACTCACCTTACAGCATCCCATATCTCAAGAGTGGATTTCGGTTACCGCCCCTCTGCCAAAAGCATTTACCACCCTGCTGGAAGTTCTCCGGCGGCGATGAGAAGGGGAAGAAGACGCAAAGACGCGGGAAGGCGGTGAATTCTTTCGCCGTGTCCCCGTGTCTGCGTGTCCCAGTATCTTCTTCCCCTTCTTCCCGATCCCTTTTGGTTTTTAGATCGAACTCAAGTCTTTACTGAAACTTTATACTTCTCAGACCTAATTTCATGAACTGGCGGTAAACACCGATCTGCAAAAATGTAAAAGATTTACGGAACTGCGGGGCAAGTGAATGTAGTTAATTAAAGACAGTTAAACGCTAGGGACAGTCGGATTTATGCTTTTCTATAATCGCCTTTTACTCAACCCAAACTATTCTTGCTGCACCGAAAGCGATCGCGGCTCCGGCAGAATTGCTTAATCAAATTTGTTACAACAAAGATGCCCAACCAGTTTTAACGAGTTTTATATAGGGAGCCAGATTTCAGAACTTAAAATTCAAAAATTTGTTTTCTGAACCCTAAAACCTGAATTCCGACTCCTATGTTTTGGATGGTTAGCGTTAGTTTATCTCGCGCTTACCAAATGACCAGCCGTACTTACCGCTTGCGATAAGGTACTTTGCTTTCGTAGTCGATGTTGTAGGGCGAAACCCGTTGTGGGGGATTGCCTTGTGGGCTGATGCTGCGAGCCATTCCCACAAACAGCGATGGATCGCCTGCTTTGGCTTTCTTGTCGGGTGGGGTGTAACGACGCACAGAGGTTTGCCAGATGATCTGCGGGAAGCCAAGTTTCCCACGGTAGTATTCGTCGTAGCGAGGAGACTTGATGTTGAAAGGTAACTCGCTAGCACCGGAGGGCAGAACCCGACGACGCTGGAAGGGAACGATGTTGTCGCCGAAGTTATCCAGGTACTCTTGGCTGTTGATCAGGTCATTGATGAAGCCTGCACGACCTTTGGTTGCTACTACGATCGACCAAGCGATTTTTTCGCGATCGCTGTAAACATCGCGTCCCAGAATCTTCTGAACGCAATGCTCAACAAAGCGGTAGTTGCTGTTGAGGTTGTAAAAGCTCCTGGTGAAGGTGTTGGACAGGCACAATCCCCGAATGAACTCGCGGACGGTAATTTGTCCGTTGCGGAGTTGCGACTCCAAAAAGCGCTCGCGATCGGCTTTAAAGGCATGGAAAAAGATCTGGCGGTATGCCGCTTCGATCAGGTTGTCCATGTCAGTCGAAGACAGCAGGTTGTCAGTCGAGAAGATTCTAGGCTGTTCGTCGCCGGGAACTTCGTAGGCAGCAACCCGAGCATTTTGAGACGAAGGGGCATACTCTAACAGGGGAATAGCCACGTTTAAAAACTTCCTTCTTACGAAACTTTACAAATTTTCCTCATCATAAGGGTAAAGTGGGTCAGAATTCTCAGCAACCTGATAAAACGTTAAGCTTCTTAATATCCAGACAAAGCCTAGATGTGTAAGGCTTCCGTCTCAGGCGACTGACATCACTTTGGCACGTTTTGTCTAAATGGATGGCAGCGCGATCGCTATCAGCCCCTAGAAACCGGGTTTCTACCCAGAAAAATCCTTGCCAAACCCAAGATTTTTCAGGTGAAACCCGGTTTCTTTGCCCGCGATCGCTATCAGCCCCTAGAAACCGGGTTTCTACCCAGATCCGTCCTTGCCAAAGGGTGCGGTCAATCATTTGTTGGTTGAGATTGACGCGGCGACGCTCCTGACATGGGGACGCGGGGAAATTTTCTCGATATCACCAACAGGTTTTGACCACAGCCCTTGCCAAACCAAGGATTTTTCCGAGAAACCGGGTTTCTTTGCCTCAGTCCTGGTGCCGCCAGGGATGAGTATCAGCGCCAGAAATGATTCCTCAACTGGTTTTGACCGTACCCCCTGGTAAATTCCCTTTCTCCTCGCCAAAATGCCAGGGGATCGAGGGTTGGGGTGTAGGGGGGCCAACACCGCAAGATTGAGTTTATCCGATCTGGAGGGGGTTCTAGCCCCAAACCCAAACAGAGATGGGAAAGCACCGCTGCAAATTCTTGACCGTGACCAGGGGTATTTAGATAAGCGTGGGCGTATTCATGGGCGACGAGACGCAACCAATCCTTTGGCGCCAGACGACCGACATCGACTAGGATTGCGATCGCGCTATTCGACAACTGGCATAGTCCATCGAGTCCAAAGGATGGCGCCAGGGGAACGGCAAAGATTTGCATCGGGCGACGCTGTTGGGGATGAAAACAATGGTGACAGGCGATCAGGCAGCTTCGCAGATCCGCATTTACCGCATCAATATTTTCACCGATAAAGGTGCAGATGAGCGAGCGATCGCGCAGGTTCCCCATCACTTCCACCATCGCCGGATCTGGCAGCAGGCTTTGCATCCCCCGCAAATACTCTACCCCATAGTTGTAGGCATCAGCCCTATGACTATTGCTCACCAACCCAGGAAAGAGAAATATTGTCTAGAAGCATCTTGTTTGGCTTTCAGCACTTCGTGAGCTTTTGCAGGCGTCACATCTCCACTAGCGACGGCTACAGGATGGGCTTCCTTTTTACTTTCTGAGTCTGTGCCAATGCGGCTTTCAGTACAAAACGACGCCGTACTAAATCCGCCAAAGCGTTTCACAACGCTGCTTCGCATCCGCAAATCGGGACTGGCAAACCAGAAACGCTCCTCCGAACTCATGGTGTCGTAGTCGGTGATCAAAACCAATCCTCCATCCTCATCCATGTGGTATTGACCAACCACCGGCACGATTTCCGCGTATCCTCTGTCCCTGAGTAACCGACCTTGATGGGGATTGTCTGCATCGGGTACGAGGGCAAATACCGTCTTGCCTTCATGATTTTCTCCCTCTTTATCCCAACCCATCGAACCACCCCAGCTGACGCGGCAACCCCCAATCGCCTGACTGCCATCGATCTGATGGAATTCACACAAGGCGATAATTTCTGGATCAAAAGCCGCCAAAGCATCTACTTGGATTTCCGACTCACCCACCTCAGATCTTCTGAAGGCAAGGTGATGGGTGGTGCGCTGCGATCGCCAACAGCCAGCACTTTGTTGAAAAAACTCCATTGCGTCCATCACTTAATCCCAGCCTCTAGCCCCATGTTTTCACGTACTACGCTTCTTGATAATAAAGCTTTTACCGCCCACCAGTCCGCGTTGATTCAAGGCGACACGGCGACGCACCAGACGGGGAGACCCCCAAGGAAAGAACTTCTTTTCCATCCCCGTGTCCCCGCGTCCCCGCGTCCTTGAACTCTGCCTTAATTCGCTAGTAACACTAGAAATTTTGTCAAGTATTTGTTACTATATTTAATAATTAATCCTAAACCCACTCACACTAAGGGATGCCATTCAGCACAATCGCGATTCCAGCTTGAACAAAACCCGATTCGCTTTCTCACCCGTAACCAACCAACTCGATTTGAGGCAACGACGATGGAATTTCCTGTTGGACTTAGCTTGGAGCAACAATTTAACTTGAAGGCTTATGAGCAGCAGGTCAAAGGACTGAGCCAGGAACAGGCTCAAGGGTACCTGTTGGAAGTCATGCGGCAGCTGATGATTAAGGATAATGTCATTAAGCACTTGATGAAGAAGGGGATATAGTCGGTCAGAAACCGGGTTGCTGGTGGCGATCGCTACTGCCAAAGCCAGGATTTTGCACACAAACCCGGTTTCTTTGGCGAGGGGCATTCTCAGAAACCGGGTTTTTGGTGGCGATCGCAATTGCCAAAGCGACGATTTTGCACAGAAACCCGGTTTCTTTGGCTAAGTCCTCAAATCAAAGCCTCCAGCCAAATCACCAAGGCTAGGAGGCTTAATTTTTGTTACAGAATATTACTTTGTTTCTCATAACTGAGACGGTCGCTGGCCTCTTCTTTTATCTTCAAGAGTGTCTTGCTCAAGACAAGATAAAACTGATTGAAATTAGGAGAGTTCAATGCTCGACGCATTTTCCAGAGCCGTTGTAACGGCAGATACCAGCACCTCTTGTGTATCTGACCTGAGTGCTTTGAAAGCTTTTGTTGCTGAAGGTAACAAGCGTCTAGATGCGGTAAACGCGATCGCTAGCAACGCCAGCTGTATGGTTTCTGATGCTGTAGCTGGGATGATCTGCGAAAACCAAGGTTTGATCCAAGCTGGTGGTAACTGCTACCCCAACCGTCGCATGGCTGCTTGCTTGCGCGATGCTGAAATCATCTTACGCTACGTTACCTACGCACTGCTGGCTGGCGATGCTTCCGTTTTAGACGATCGCTGCCTCAACGGTTTGAAGGAAACCTATGCTGCACTGGGCGTTCCTACCACATCCACCATCCGTGCCGTTCAGATCATGAAGGCGCAAGCTGCTGCTCACATCCAAGACAACCCCAGCGAAGCTCGTGCTGGTTCTAAGCTCCGCAAGATGGGAACTCCAGTTGTACCAGATCGTTGCGCTAGCCTGGTTGCTGAAGCTTCCAGCTACTTCGATCGCGTGATTTCGGCTCTGAGCTAGTCAATTGCTAAGCGCAATTCGCTCAGGAATATTGAAACTAAGCTCATAGTACAAAATCAACTTTGGAGATTTAAGACATGAAATCAGTTGTTACCACGGTTATTGCCGCTGCTGATGCAGCCGGTCGTTTTCCTAGCTCTTCAGATCTCGAATCAGTACAAGGTAGCATTCAGCGTTCTGCTGCTCGTTTAGAAGCTGCTGAAAAGCTGGCTGGCAACCTCGATGCCGTTGCTAGCGAAGCATACAATGCTTGCATCGCTAAGTATCCTTACCTGAACAATGCTGGCGAAGCAAACGAAACCCAAGTCAAAAAAGACAAGTGCCTGCGCGATATCAAGCACTATCTGCGTCTGATCCAATACTGCCTCGTAGTTGGCGGCACAGGTCCTCTGGATGAGTGGGGTATTGCCGGTCAGCGTGAAGTATATCGCGCTCTGGGTCTGCCCACCGCTCCTTATGTTGCAGCACTGAGCTTTGCTCGCAATCGTGGTTGCGCTCCTCGCGATATGTCTGCTCAAGCGTTGGTAGAATACAATGCTCTGTTAGACTATTTAATTAACTCCCTGTCGTAAGTGAGTTAAACAGCGAGAATCGCCGATCAAACTTAGGTTGATCGCGTCTGGGGATTCTTAGAACGGTGCTTGACCAAAAGGAGTTAAGTATTGTTTTAAGAGTCCCCAGGTTTATTTTGTTGAGGAACTGCTAGATGGATAAGCGCTTTTGGAATCTCTTTAATTTGACAGAAGAACAAGCGATCGCTATCTTAAATACACCCCAAGACCAAGTACGAGAAGAGGATTCTCGTTACATCGCAGCTTCCCATTTAGCCAACTTCCCAAGCGAACAATCTATTAATGCTCTGATCGGGGCAGTACATAACACCGAACCTTCCCTAGATAACCGCATCGTCCGACGCGAGTCGGTGAAATCCCTGGGCAAACTACAAACAAATTTAGCCCTACCGGCAATTCAAACTTGTCTGGCAGATGATGATTGTTACACTGTGGAAACGGCTGTCTGGGCAATTGGAGAAATCGGCACGCAAGAGCCACAAATCTTAGAAGAAATCGCCCAATTGCTGGAAAAACCAGGGCAAATTTATCGGGTAATTATTCATACATTGGCTAAGTTGAATTACAAACCAGCCCTAGAGCGCATTCGCAAATTTGTCGATGCTGATGACAAAACAATTGCCAGTGCTGCCATCTCAGCAGTTTATCGATTTACTGGGGATTCTGCTTTGATGGAAAAGGTGGTGGCGCTGCTGCAAGACGCGAATGTTAATGCTCGACGCGGCTGCATTCAAGACTTAATCGATTCCCAATATTATGAGGCAATTCCTTTGATGGCTCGCTGTCCGGTTTCCCTCGTGTTTCGCCTGCGAGGGATTCGATTGATGGCAGAAACAGGAATACCCGCTGGCAAGATTACTTTTAATGATATTCAGCCTAGTTTAGAGCAAGTTCTGCGCGACCATCCCAACGACCTTGACCTAGTACATAGCTACGATCAAACTCCTAGTTTGGCGTTTGTGGTGCGCGAGTTATATCAAACTGACTTTGGACGCTGCTATCTGGCGACGAAAACTTTGTTGGAGCTTTACCCAGAAGCAGCGCCGGAAGCTTTACTCGCGACCTATGCAGAAGAAGCATACAATGATTATGGCGCTCACTATCACGTGATGAAACTATTGGGTTGGCTAAAGTACGCTCCCGCCTATGACTTGTTAATCGAAGCTTTGCACAATCGCCAACCCCAGTTTCAGAAGTCACGTGCAGCAGCAGCGATCGCACTGGGCGAACTCGGCGATTCTCGCGCAATTGAACCCCTACAAGCTTGTCTGGAAACTAAAATTTGGGATCTGAAATATACTGCATTAATGGCATTAGAAAAACTCGGCGATACCAGCAGTCATAAAATCTTAGCAAATGACCCAGATTTGCTAATTAGAGCCAAAGCCGAAACAGTTTAAGATTGTTCAATCTAAAATCTAAAATCTAAAATCTAAAATCTTCCCATGACTCAAGACGCCCTATTTGAACAACTCAAACACCCCAATCCCAACTTGCGGAAACGGGCAATGACAGAACTAGCTGAAATCCGCGATGAAACGACAATTGAGCGTTTAATGAGCGTTCTAGATAACGAAGATGTCACCTATCGTCGCGCAGCAGTAGTCGCATTAGGGATGATTGGTGCCGATGCAGTACCATCCATAGTAGAATCCTTGCTCAACAGCGATAATGTCACCGTTCGAGGTAGCTGTGCCAAAGCGCTGGCGCAAATTGCCGTCAACCATCCAGATGTTACCTTTCCAGATCAAGGCATTCAAGGACTAAAAACCGCCATCGATGACCCCAATCCGGTGGTACACATCGCCGCCGTGATGGCTTTGGGAGAAATTGGCGCGCCTGCCTTCGATATTTTAGTAGAGACACTGAAAACAACCGATAATGCGGCAGTGGGGGTAGCGATCGTCAACGCACTCGGTTCTTCTGGAGATCAACGCGCGGTAGAAGTCCTCACAGCATTAACTCAGGATGAATCGGTTGACTCTTACGTGCGCGAGTCGGCGGTAAGTTCGTTAGGTCGTTTGGATCAAATAATTAACTTTAACAAGCAATAGATCTTGCACTTGCCCCTAGTTCCCAGGCTCCCGCCTTCATGCACTTGCCCTAGTTTGCCCTAGTTCCCAGGCTCCCGCCTGGGAACAAAATCTTCGAGGCTCCGCCTCGATTGATATCGAGAGAGAAGGTTGGGTTGAGGTACAAAACCCAACTTTAGTTTACTTGGTAATTGGTAATTGGTAATTGGTAATTGGTAATTGGATTCATTGGGGTTCCGATCTTGGCAATTACCCATTACCGATTACCTATTATATCATGTCCGGTAGATTACCCATAATTAGAAGCCGGGACACGGCACGATTAACGTTATCTGTTTGTCTGATAAATCTAGGATGCCGTGTCCCTACGCAACGACGAGGTGAGGTTTTTTTATTATGGGCAATTCAACGGACATCATATGACGCGCATATTCCGGGTTTCTAGCCAAAATCTTGGCTGTAAAATCAAAGATTGCAGTCAGAAACCCGGTTTCTAGCAACGCCCCTCTCCTAGAGTTAAGGTTACTTTCGCAAAATCTCAACCCTAGCTAGAAAAATTGCGATACCGCCACTTATTGAGATACCCTTCGCCAATTGAAGCAACCGAGTTTTGCTCGACAGCGTGCTGTCCTAAATCGATGATGCGCTGAGCATATCTTGACAGCTCTTGCTTAAGCACTTCGTTGTTTTCTGTGAGGGCAGTCTGAGCGTGAATTTGCTGCTGTAACTTGTTTTGTAAGTCGGCAATTTGTCGATGTAAACCAGCGATGGTTTCTGCTTGAGCAGAAGATTGCCGCTCCAATTGATTTTTTAAGGCAGCAATTTGTTGGTTTAGATCGGTAATATTTTCCACCTGAGCCGCTGATTGCTGTTGCAGGGCAGCATAGGTTTCCTGTTGAGCAGCCGCTGCGGCAGATTGTTCTTCTAACCGCTTTTGTAACGCGGCAATTTGTTGATTTAAATCGGCGATAGTTTCCCCTTGCGCCGAGGATTGCTTTTGTAAAGCTCCATAGCTTTCTGCTTGAGTAGCTGCCGCAGCTACTTGTTGAGCCAATTGGTTTTGTAACGTCGCAATTTGTTGGTTTAGATCGGCTATAGTGTTGCCTTGCGCCGCCGACTCTTGTTGCAAAGCTGCATAGCTTTCCTGTTGGGTAGTTTTTTCGGTTGCCGCTTGCTCCAACTGATTTTGTAACGTCGCAATTTGTTGATTTAAATTGTCAATCGTCTCACCTTGAGCCGTTGCTTGTTGTTGCAAAGTAGCATAGCTCTGTTTTTGAGCATCTGCTTCAGCTACTTGTTGTGATAACCGCTCTTGTAAGGTTGAAATTTGTTGGTTTAAATCGGCGATCGCTTCGTTTTGAGCCGCTGCCTGTTGTTGCCAAGTACTATTGCTTTCTGTTTGAGCCGCCGCCTCAGCCATCTGCTGTTGCAACCGCTCTTGTAAGGTTGAAATTTGTTGGTTTAAATCCGCAATAGTTTCGTTTTGCGCCGCCGCTTTTTGTTCCAAATTACTGTTGCTTTCCTCTTGAGCCGCCGCCGCAGCTACTTGTTGAGCCAACTGATTTTGTAACGTTGAAATTTTTTGGTTTAAATCGGCAATAGTTTCGTTTTGCGCTGCCGCTTGTTGTTGCCAATTACTATTGCTTTCCTGTTGAGCCGCCGTTTCAGCCATCTGCTGTTGCAACCGATTTTGTAACGTCGCAATTTGTTGGTTTAAATCAGCGATCGCTTCGTTTTGAGCTGCCGCTTCTTGTTGCCCAGTACTATTGCTTTCCTGTTGAGCCGCCGCCGCCGCAATCTGCTGTTGCAATTTGTCAATCACTGCGGATTTTTCTGCTAACTCTTGTTGTAGAGCTTGCAGCTTCTCTGAGGATACACCTTGTTCTTCTGGGGCTGTAGCCTGAGTTGGTGGTTCTAGAGTAGCAGTTGCCGCGATCGCGCCATTAACATCTGGCTGTATTTCAGGCGTGGGATCTGATTTTTTAGCGGTTGTTTCCTTCTTGGCACGCGGTACTGCTTTAGCGCGTGCAGTCTTTGAACTTTGAGTTTTTTTCGGCATTCAATTCATCTCCCAACGCATTCATAGATTGACAGCCGCCTCCACTTGCAACACTGGGAATGTTCCATCTTGCAGCGATTGAGCTTTGCTGAGACTCTCCCCTCTTTGTTTTCAGCTAGTCGGGCAGGATTTAATCCTACATCGAGCTATTAGTCTTTGTCAATTTTGGACAGATTAATTTGGCAAAATCGGTATGCCTTTCATTCCTCCTCAGCATTTAAATGGTGCAAGATTTATTGTTGAAAATTAAGATTTATTTAAAATCGTCAATTATTGCTAAAATTATTGTCTTAGGTATTGACTTTTTGCCAATTTGTGGGTGGATTGGCGTGGGTTAGCGAAGCTTTCCCCAAGAATCCCATTCCGCTCCACCCAGCCTAAACTAGCTAAACCCGTGCGTCAAATCTAGTGCGAAAACCACCGTATTTCAACCAGTATTGCTTCAAAGCATGGTGGGGCGTATGTAAACTTGCCTTGGCTCGATACAGAATCACCTGACGATGATCGCCCATCCAAATTTTGCCAACGGGTTCAACGGATAATAATGCCCCTCCTAAAGCCGAAATGCAGTCAGAAAATCGCTCCAGTGCGCTATAATCTACGGTTTCATAAATAAAAAAGTTGCCCGAACAAATCAAATGTCGGCTGCGAATCCAGCATTGCATCTTTTTTTGCGCTTGGGGTGGTAGCATAGCCGCTTTTTCGCGAACTTCTGTTCGCTCCTGTAATGCGTTCATCACACTACCCCCTTAAAGTCGATCTAGAGGGAGTTCGTCAGCAAAACTTGCACGCTTTTCAAACTGCAACGCCCCAAAGGTAGATCCCCAGACTTGTTGATGGTTTTCCATATCCATGCCTCGATCTAAACTGAGCCAGGTTGTTTCGGTAATTTCAACATCGCTGATCAAATATGTCAAACAGCCGTTGCGTTCGATCAAACACTTATTACCAGGTTCCACACTGCCTCGAAACATCTCGCCAAAGCGTTTGAAAATCATCGAGCAGTGATATCGTCGTTGGATGCAGTTGGGTGTAATAGTTCTGAGAATGCTTAATTCTCTAGCCGCCCCGGCGTACAGCATCGGATCGTCCAGACCATAATTTTCGATATAAATTTGGTCCCCTTGGTCAACTAATCGATGGACGCCCTGACGGTAGGGACTCCACAAATCGTGGTCGTAAACTTGTTCCGAGTAAAAACCAATCCCATTAAAAAACTCAAAGGGTAGCGGACGAAAAAAAACGTGAATATGGGCGAATTGTCGAGGCTTTTCAAAGGATTGCTTGTAATTGCTGAAATCCCCTGCCATCCACTGCGCCAGCGTTACTAGATCGTTTGTTTTGACTGAAGTCATAAATCAAGACGAAGAACGAATTTCAGACGAGAAAGATGCTGTCACCACTCCACTTCCAGCGCTGGTTTTGATTAGCGACACCCGAAAGCGTAAGTTTGGATTGGCAAACCAGATTTGTTCTTCAGCTGCGGCGCGATCGTAACTTGTCAGCAGCACAAAGGTTCCGTCCTCTGTAAAGTGATAGTCACCCGCCGCCGCCACGGTTTCAGCGTATCCTTGATCGCGAAGTAATTTACCCCGCTTGGGGAGATCCGGATCGGGTACGGGTATCAAAACGCTAGTGCCTTTTATTTCTGCATTTTCTTCCCAATCCGACTCTCCTTCCCAGGTCATGCGAAAGGGAGATACTATCTGGCTTGGGTCGATGTTATACAACTTACAAAGGTCTAGCACTGCCGGATCTTCTGGTGAGAGAGCAATGATATCGATCGAAGATCGCACGGCTTCAAAGTGGCTGAAAGCCAAATGATGGGCGCTGCGCTGCGATCGCCAATGCCCAATCGATCGCTCGACAAACTCAGTAATGTCCATTGGTTTGATTAATTCACTTTCCCCACAATAACTGAGCCAAGATCCAGTTACAGCGGATTGCAGGTGCATCAGGTACAGCTTCAACAGCCGTGTGCGGACACCATTAATGGTGCGCGCTTGACAAACTCAGCCATCAGGCTTTACTTCACTCCCTGGCAATCCGGTAAATGAGTTTGATTGTTCGTTTTGATACAGTTGATCCATCTCTCTCATGGTTGAATCGGGGAATGGGAAAATAGTCCGACCGCTGACTAGACTGAGGGTTCAAAGCCCAGTTTTGATACCCCTAGCAATGGATTGGTATAAACAATTTCTCATTGAGGCAATCAATTAGAAATAGCACGAGGTTTCTGAGTTTAAATCCAAGCCAAAAATACTAGCAACGATCGGGTTTGAAAGCAGTTTTTTAGGACTCCTATGCGATCGCATAAATAGCAGAGGCCAAACCTCTGCTATTGGGTGGGTTCGATGGCTAGACAATCTCGGTGATGCTGACAATCTTGCCGCTGGTGCGGTTAATCCGCTGAATTTGAGCAGTCATGCGATCGCCGGGAACAATATATTCCGTCGTGCTGAAGCGGCGGGGGCTGTCAAATTTAGAACCCTGCACCACAATTTTGAACCGCTTTTTGTTCGCTTCAGCCGAACCACCCAGATTTACATCCGCTGGTTTTACTTTATTTGAGGTGTTGGTTGCTACAGCATAAACCAGTTGAGATGCTGTAACTGCACTATCAATTTGAGCCGGACCCCGATCCAGCGCGAAGGTACGATTATAGGTAACCTGACTCTTTCCAGCTTCTGTTTTTGCGCCGCGATTGTAAGGCACGGTATTTTCGCCAAAAGCAGACTGGTACTCTTCGCTGTCGATGTAAGAATCGATCTCGGCGTCGTATCCCTCAGCAACGCAACGAACTATGTGTTGAGAAATTTCCGCCTGAGACTGGGGCGGGCGTCCGAGGAAATGTTTAAAGTTTAATTCTACAAAACGGTAGGGAGCGCACTTTTCAAAGTAGCGAGAACGATAGAATTGCGACTTACCCACCGCCCGGACAAACTCCCGCACCGAGATGCTACCATCTGCCAGTTGGGATTCTGCGGTTACTAGGCGTTCGCTTTCCATGATGTGGGGATTGCCCAAAACCTGCTTATAAACGGCGCGAATAATTGCCTGCACTTCATCTTGGGTGCGGGGGGCGCGGAGTTCCATTGCTGTCATTGTTGGCATAGTTAAACTACTCCTCAAACTTGTTTTAATCAGAAATCAGTATTCAAAACTCGCCCAATCATTAATGCAAGTTGCAAGCTTGCAAGCTTGTTAATTGCTAATGGCTAATTGCTAATATCAGATTTTTACTTCCATTAGCCATTAGCCATTAGCCATTAGCCATTAGCCGTTAGCTAATCGCTAGGATCTTTTACACAGGCGTAATGCTGGCGATTACACCACCCTGCTTGTGAATCCGTTGATACTCTTCGGAAAGCTTATCGAATGGAACCAAGTAGACTTGATTGCTACGGCGGAATTGGGAAATCCGGTTAACAGCTTTCGAGCGGTAGCCAGTGACTTCGATGCGGAAGACTTTGCCGCCTTCGCTGGCTCCCGTGCCCAGACGAACCCGCGCGCCCACTGGTGGATTGCGGAACGTTGTTCCCGGTGGCACCACTGGAGTTGGCGTTGCGTTAATCACCAATGAGTTGAGCTTGGGAGTCTTACCTGCCAAGTCTGCCTTGAGAGAACTGGTGGAAGCACCCCGTACCAATTGGAAGGTATGGGTAAAGCCGACCATGTGGCTAATTGCTTCGGTTTTGTAGCCCCGGATATAAGGCACAATGTTCTCTCCGAAGGCGTTCTGATATTCGTCGCTGTCGATGTAGGAGTCGATTTCAGCGCCAAAGTCGCCCGCATCCAAAATGGCACTGTGGGCTTTCATTTCTTCGTAGCTGTTGGGGGCACGACCTAGCAAATGCCGGAAGTTCAACTCGATAAACCGATAGCGAGGGCAATCTGCAAAGCGCGACAAGTAAAGATCAGACTTTGCCACAGCGCGAACAAACTCGCGAACGCTGAGTTCGCCCCGCTTAAACTGCGACTCCGGTACTGCCAGTCGCTCGCTTTCCATGACGTAGGCATTGCCTAGCACTTGTCTGTAGACGGCTTTGATTAAGGTTTCCGCTTCTTCATTAGAAGCACCGGCAACCCACTCCAATGGGGGAGTTTCGTCAAACAGGCTAACCCCTAAGCGTGACGCTGGTCCAAAAGGCATTCAGCCAATCTCCTAGTTAAAGAAAAATATGCTGAGATCGATTTTGCAATACAAAGCAGACACAATTCAAACTTTCGCTTAAATTGACGGAAAGCTTCCTGCTTCTTCCAGGGGAGTCGGCTCCTAACCTGTCCACAGGCGTGAATTCCGCGCTTGCCGCCCGTACTCAGATGAGAGCAAAATGATGGATTGCTTTTGCAAGCAAAAAATTATAGGCTTCAGGGTTGCAATCAACTCTGGCAGCCAGTAAAGCTATGACCTGTATGAGTCCTTACAAAGCTGTGACGCCTTGCACTTCCCGATCTTCTTACAAGCTTGGCACTCAAAATATTAAAAATCGTTGAGCTTGGTTGTATAGATTAGTTACATAAATGATAAATTATCTTGTTTGTGGTATAAAAGCGCGGAATTCAGAGTATTGGTTGGTTTTGGCAGCGCGATCGCCAGCCGTCAAGATGAAAATTAGGCTTTGAATTGTAAAGTTTCTGAAAAAGTATTTACAGCGGATTGCAAGTCGATGAGGGAAAGCGCGATCGCGCTCGTTTGTATAGCGGCACCCTTAAGGGTGCCGCTATACAAACGAGCGGTGTACCTCTAAGGGGTAAAAATGGCTGCAATTTGCTATAGTCGCTGGTGCCGCCCTGACGGAAGCGAGCAACAGCTTGGCTTGACTCAATTTTGCCGAGGCAAATCAACTAAGATCTTACTAACTCAAGTTGCTAGTTATAAGTTGCAAGCTTGGTAATTGGTAATTGGTAATTGGTAATTGGATTCATTGGCAGTCTTTCATAGTGGCAATTACCGATTACCCATTACCTATTACCAGTCCGCAAGGGATGTAACTAGCAACTTGGGTTACTAACACTGTGAAGGACAACTATTATGGCAGTGGTGATTCCATTGAAAGCGATCGCTCTATCTCCCGGCAGCCATTTGGCGATCAACGATGTCACCTGGGAGCAATATGAAGCCTTGCTGGAAGAACTAGGTGAAGAACGCCGCATTCCTAGAATTAATTATTGCAATGGGAGCCTAGAACTGATGTCACCCCTACCCGCTCACGAACGTCCTCATCGCATCATTGCCTACATTGTGACTGCTATCTTGGATGCCCAAGGGAGAGACTGGGAAGATTTCGGCGCTACCACGTTTAAGAAACCCACACAAGCTGGATTAGAACCGGATACTTGTTTTTATATCCAGAATGCAGCAAGGGTGCGTTCTCTAATGCGAATTAACATGGATGAAGATCCACCCCCCGATCTGGCAATCGAAGCCGATGTTACTTCTCGAACAACTTTGGAGGCATACGCAATCTTAAAAGTGCCAGAAGTTTGGATCTACAACAATGAAAAACTGAAAATCAGGTTATTGCGAGATGGCAATTATTGGGAATCTGATTATAGTTCCATATTCCCCGACTTACCTATTATTGAAATGATACCCCGCTTGGTAAAACAAGCTTTTCAAGAAGGCAGCAGCAAAATGCTGAGAGAACTCAGACAGCAAATGCAACAGGAGGGCTAAAGCGTTGCTTGAATTTGAACCCAGGCTGGATGCTAGTTTAAGATTTGAGTCATGCTTCACGCACCCACTGCCGAAATGCTCGTCGTGCTGCACTAGATCCCTCTGTCTCGCTCAATTTCAAAAACTGTAAAATTCCCTCAATAATAGGCAAATTTCCAAATGTCGGGCTATTTTCTACCTGCACATACTCGCCTTCACTCAAGACAAATATTTGCAACTTGCCATCTCCATAACACCACAGTTCCGGCACACCTAAAGCCAGATAAGCTGAAAGCTGAGTCTTGGAAGTTACGTCTATTTCAACTGCTAAATCTGGTGGCGGATCGACTGACAGATTCAGCCGTTGCTTTCCTATCATTCGGCGAGCATTTTGGATATAAAAACAATCATCCGGTTCTAAACCTGCTACCATTTCCGGAAGCTTAAATGTTGTCGATCCGTAAGGTTCCCAGTCGAGTTCTAACTCATCAAGCAAAATTTTGACAAATTCACCAATCAGTATCTTGGCTTTTTCATGTTCTGGTAACGGCATCCGAATCTCTAAAACCTCCTGAAAATAGGCAACTCGTGCAGCGCGATGCTCTCCCAGTTCATCTAAAATTGCTTCAAATTCTGCCCAACTAATATCGCGTAAAGTCAAGTACTGCCCTGGTTGTACGTCGATCTGACGCAGTTGTAGTGTTACGACCATTGCATCCTCCGTACCGTTTACGTCTATAATATCGGGATGCTCAAATTCGGAAGGATTTTAGGCGCTCAATTAGATGGTCAAAATAAGGCGCGATCGCATCCCCCTCTTCCTCATCTATCCGCTGCAAACTAGCCGTTTTAATCCCTTCTAACCCCACTACCATCGCGTCCAAAGGCACTTGTAATTCTTGATACAGTAGCTTCATATAGTGCAGCCCCGTATCGCTTGTATATTCAGCGTTATTACCGGCAATTCCGTAAGTAATGCAGCGTAGGAAGTGCCAAAAATCACGCCAACA
>DNGG01000518.1:11546-14811 GCA_003486675.1 Cyanobacteria bacterium UBA11372 | reverse complement strand
AAGTGCCAAAAATCACGCCAACAAGCTTCGGCGCGCGGGGCGGGGTATAAACCGCCACCGGGTTGAGTAATATCGGGAAAGGTTGTGAGGACAACTTCTCTCGCTTCGTCTACGATTTCGGTGACGCGATCGCGCAACAGTTTCGCTACGGGAATCAAATCTGAAGTTGCGGGAGAAAGATTCTGGATCTGTTGAAAATCTGCATCGGTGAGATATCGCCCCTCATCGTCTGCTGCTTGGAATAGGGGGATAATCGCGGGTGGATGCGTCGCTTCCCAGCCTGAAAAACTGACAATTCTGGCTTTTTTAATCAGTTCTTTAACTGCTTCGCTGAGTGCTGGCTTCATAATTAAATATGCGTTAATCGGGCGTTCAGTTCAATTGGTTTTTCATTACCAATCGTCTTCCTCTGTTTTGCGCTCAAGTTGAGCGATCGCTAACTTGAGTACCTGCTGCACTGCCGTTTCTGATTCTTGGGATAATGCAGCTTGCAAAGGTTCTATAGCTGCGCGATCGCCTACTTTCATCAACGCCAGCGCAGAGGCTTTGCGGGTTTCCCAATCGGGATGATGCAATAATTCTGCCAAGTTGGGAATTGCCGGTTGATAAGCTAAGTTACCCAAAACCGCTGCGGCTTCGCATCGCACGTTTGCGTCTGAGTCGGTGAGGGCATTTACCAAAAGGTCGAAAGCTTGAGGATCGGGGGATTCCTGGGCGACTTTAGCGATCGCGCCCACTACCGCAGAGCGCACTTCTGGTGAGTCAGAAGCGATCGCCGGATAAATATACTCTTTTGCCTGTGCCCCAATAAATGCCAGCGCCCATGCCGCATGACCTTTAGTCGTTTCTGAATTTTCTGGCGACGCTAAAATTTCCAATAATACCGGCACTGCTGCTTCTCCTGTCCGCGCCAGCGCCCCCACCGCCGAACCTTGGACAACCGTATCCTCATCGTTTAAGAACGCATGTACCAGATTTGGCACGGTTTTTGGATCGCAAATCAGGGTCAAGGTTTTAGCACTGGCTCGCCGCACCACCACATTTGGGTGATTTGCCAGCGCCTCCAGCAAAAAAGGAGTTGCCGGATCGCCAATTTCACCCAAAGTTTGTGCCAAACTCAACCTGACTAACCCGCGCGTATCTCCCAAACACTCAACCATCTGTTTTAGTAGTTGATGGTTATCGGGGTTGAAGGTTTCCAAGTCTAGTTGTTCCTTAACTGATGCCAACAAAGCATCAGTTTCTGCGTGGGAAAGCGGCACTGGATTTTCCCCGGATTGAGTTTCAAATTTGAGCGAATTACTCATTGACAATCACCTATCATCCATGCTTAAAAATATTTTCAATTCTTCAGGAGTTATATCATGTCCGGTGGCATCGGTAGCGTCAGCCAGGGCGGGTTTATTACAGCGGATTGCAAGTGGATGAGGTACAGCGTTTTCGCTTTGTTTGTATAGCGGCAGCATTAATGCTGCCGCTATACAAACGAAGGTTTACCTCATACGGCTGCAATTCGCTATAATCCTTGGCGCTGCTCGCAAAGATCTCTCGTAAAACCCGCCCCTACAGCACTAAAAACTATACGCTACTGTTGCTAGCGGATATGATATTACGCAAAGAAACCGGGTTTTTAGGAAAAATCGTGGATTTGTCAGCTAAATATCGCCGAAGAAACCCGGTTTCTGGCATCGTCGTGGGTAAATCCCGTTCTTTGGATCGAAAGGTAGGGGCACGGCATAGATAGGGTTTGGGGCTGCACTACAATACTTTTAATGCCGTGCCGGTACTAATTAATTACCAGTAGTTAGAGCCGTCTGACGCTCGCGAAGTTGGCTGATAATGGCATCAATTTTGGCAAGTTCCGGTTCTAATTTAGCCATTGCAGCTGATTTCATCACCTTAGCCCGTTGCGCCGTTGCCAGAGTCTCGTTGAGCAAACGTTCGCGATATTGCTCAAATTCTTTGATCGTCTCTGCCAGTTCTTCAGGGGTTGCCTGGTCAATTGGATTGATTTCTGAGGTTTCAGACATTTCCTAAATCGGTATCTTTGACACTCCCCGACCTAAAGGTACGGGGATTCTTAAGACATTGCGGTCTTAATATCCTGATCGATCAAGTTACCGGGCGCAATCTTTTTGCTCAAAGGCAGTCTGCTATCCTAGTCTCACAACTAGCTCCTCGGTCGTCAACTTTCCCCCAGTCCGGAGGTAGGTTTTAATGTCTTGTACTGACGAAATCTATTTTAACATGGTTGCCGCTTTCACGGGACTTAAAAGTACAGGCTTGCACTACATCCCCCGCGTAAACGACGGGGGTGCAAGTGCATCTCGTCGTGTTTGATAAAGAGTCTATTTCAGATTTTCTCAGATCCCGTCGCCAACCAGCTAACCTTTTTGAGTTGCTATGGATATTCAAGAAATCGAAACGTCGCTCAATAACCCTGATTTTCAGTATCGGCTAAAAGCGATCGCTGCCCTCAAAGACTACACTCCAGAGGTAGCCATTCCCCTACTCACCAGCAAACTCCACGATGGTGAATTTCTGGTGCGAACCTTCGTTGCCAGGGAACTCGGCAAGCAGCAGACAGCGGAATCTTTCGCCGCACTGCTGGAAATGATCAAATTCGACAATACCCCAAACGTGCGGGCAGAGGCAGCCAATTCCCTGTCTTTGTTTGGCAAGGTGGCTGCATCCCATCTAGTTTCCACCTTTTGCCAGGATGACCACTGGCTGGTGCGTCGCAGCATTTTGCCCGCCCTAGTTGAACTAGAATGTCCCACGGAAATATTGGAAGTCTGCATCGAAGCCTTAGCTGGAGAAGATGCAGGCGTCCAAGAAACTGCCGTCGATGCCCTGGCTACATTAGCAGGAACCAATCAGCATGATGGCGCCCTGTCCAGATTGCTGGAATTGGTGAATTCCGACTCGGAAAAGATTCGCCTCCACCTTGCGCGTGCCCTGAAGCATTTTGACTCACCCCAAGCTAAAGCCGCCCTGAGTCAACTGCGGCAAGATCGGGATCATCAAGTCGTCGCCGCTGCTTTAGAAGACTTGCTCTGATTGCGATCGGGTTTTCTCATCAATCCGGCACAATTGGGGGCAGGTTGATAGCGGTTTGCACCCGGTGATGGTACACCGAAAGTTTGTGTAGCGGCACCCTTAAGGGTGCCTCTACACAAACGAAGCCTACTGGCTGTTGTTCATATCATGTCCGGTTGATTACCCACGATCGGGAGCCCTTGCACGGCACGATTAAAGTTATCTG
>DNGG01000518.1:2405-11291 GCA_003486675.1 Cyanobacteria bacterium UBA11372 | reverse complement strand
AGAGTGAAGTTTTTTTATTATGGGCAATTTAACGGACATGATATGACTCACATTGCCATCCGTTGTGTATCAATTGTTTGTTTTTCCTCAAGATGGGCAGGTATTACCCGCCCCTTCCTCTAACAACAAACTCTGCCTTTTGACGTCAAAAAATCCCCCCCTTGGGTACTGTCTCGCCAAGGGTGGGGATTTTATCGTTTAAATACACAGGTATTACGCACGAGGAACCCAGAAACCGGGTTTCTTGCGCCGAGATCTTGTTCCAAATCGACGATTTTTCATAGAAACCCGGTTTCTTAGTTTCAAGGCGCCAGCCCCGACATAGTTGTTTGAATTTTTACCAGAACTTTATACAGCCTCGGAAGCCTGCTGCTAAAGGCTTTTGCCTCGCTATCATCAAGGCAAAAGAGGGTGATTGTATCACATCAAGCCCAATAAGTATAAATATTTACAGAATTTAACAGTTGGTCTGCCAGAATTCTGGAAGAAAGATTCACCACAGCGACAACCAGTTTTTTAGCTCACCTTTAGGAGGTAAATTATGCTTAACAACAATCCCGGTCAAATGACGTGGAAACCGCCCGGTGCAACGGATTGCGTACTGCATTTGCGGCGCAGTCCTTTAGAACCTTGGCGGCACTATAAGGAGTTTCCGGAGTACGTTTTGCCCGATCCACCGCATTTTTCTGAAGGGTACGCCACGTTTCTGGCACTGCTAAAAAAGAACTGGCAAGCAGTTAAATCCTCGTAAAGCAGGCTCTTTGATCTGAGTCACAGCTAGCGATCGCTTTTTCCTGCCCATTTTTGCCACTTGTTTGAATTTAAGCGATCGCCAACTCGGTTCTTGTCTTAAAATTTAGTTTTTCCGGTTGATCCAGTCTTCGCCACCTGGTAACTGTACTAAATGTGCTTCAATAACCATGCATGGGTGGACATTTGCAATCGTGGTTCAACGAGAATTTCTAGATTGGCTGTTGGATACTCTGAGGGTGGTGATTGGAGATCAGACGGTTGGTGGAGTATGTATCCTGGAGAGTGCAGGAGAGTTTATGAGTATGACCTTAATAACTCCGGGAAAATGTTCTACTACTACGTTGAGGGAGCAGGCTTTTGAACTAGAGGAGAGGGTACATTTTGCATAGCTACTAATAGAAATTTTACTTTCTATAAAGGTCAAATCGACTCAATATGCGGGCAACTTTTGAGTCGAACGGAGTGTATATGGGGAACAAATGGTGCTGGTTGCACCTATGTGACAATAACGTACAACACTCGGTTCATCAACTTTGATATATTCCGCACTAGGGGAAGAAACTTTATTTTGAACTTGAGGAATTAAGCTATTAGGGATTCGGATATCTGTAGGGGATTATCAATAGTACTGACGCGCAAAGATCCTAGAAACCGGGTTTCTGGTTGCGATCTTTCCTTGCCAAACCGAAGATTGTTCGCAGCAACCCGGTTTCTTTGCGTAAGTCCCGATCAATTAACCATCAAACTCTGGCGCGTAGTTCTACGAGTAAAAACATTCCAAACATCCAATTCCCGATCGGGACGGCTCAGCAGCATGTTTCTAATCGCCTCGCTCATTCCTTGAACGCGACTAAAATCTGCCCCAGCAATGTTATTCAATTGCTCAATTTCCACCCCAGTGAAATCAGCAGCTCGCAGATCTGCCCCTTGCAAATCTACATTATTCAATCTGACATTTCGCAAGCAAGCTCCCGTCAGATAAGCGAGCCGTAAATCTGCACCGCTCATTCGCGCATTTTGTAAATTAGCCCCCGTTAAATCTGCGCCGCTGAGGGATGCACCAATTAAAGAAGCGCCCTCTAAATCCGCATTTTTCAAATTAGCAGTATTTAGCTGCGCGCCGCTGAGATTGGCTCTTGGGCCAATTGCTCCTAAACTTTTATAAGCAAAGTCTTCAGGCCAAATTGTGTCTCGGTCGTATCTAGCGGCTTGTAATTTGGCTCCCTCTAAGTTCGCACCGCTGAAATTGGCCTTTTGCAATTGCGCCCGATATAAAAAAGCACCTTGTAAATTCGCATTACTTAAATCTGCCCCCTGCAAGTTAACTCGCCGCAGATCTGTACCCCCCAGGTTGGCTTCACTTAGGTTTGCACCGCTGAGGTTGGCTCCAATTAAATTTGCCTGACGCAAATTGGCTCGTTGTAAATCCTGACCTCTGAGATCGATTTGATACAAATCTTGGTTGGGTACTAAACCTGCTTTGAGAGCGATCGCCATCTCCGATCCAGGCAATGAAAATATAGATGACTCGGTTTCTAAGAGAGAACTATCCACACGATTTAGTTAAAATTATGATTCCAAAGTAATTTTACCGGCAGTTGAGGTGACAAATGCCCCCGATCTTCCCCATGACGATGATGGATTTTTTTCGCAAGAGTGAGGGTACTTGGTTTACCCAGCGCAGCGTTCACCATTTCGATTTGTCTGCGGATCAGTCTGGAGAATCCAACCTGATCGTACAAGTTGTGGAACGAGAAGACCCCAGGATCGGTACAATTTGTCAGCAGCAGGGAATCGATCCTGCCCTGGCGATGGGGGGTGCTAGCTTTATGTGGCAGGAAAATCAGGACAATCGCGAACCAGATCCGGATCGGGCAGCGGTATTGGTTGATGTGCCAGATGATACGAGCCTCTTGTCTGGGAAATTAATTCGCGATCGCGGCTACATAGAAAGAATGCCCGTCATCAGTCGCTACTGGTTTGGCAAGGACGGCATTTTAACCATCGATACCGAATACGACAACAACCAGGGACAGGAACGCTGCTGGTTTCTTACGGATGACTTTCGCGTGCGCGTTAGCACCGTGCGAACGATGGATGGTGTTTACCTGATGACCTATTGCTCGGAGCGGCGTTGCGTATCCGAGGCAACGTTGGAGCAAATGATACAGCGAAATTTGGCAAGGGCAGGCGCACATTAACGCGATCTTTAAAATTTGTTACTTCCTAAAGCAGAAATGGGACAGGGTGTTTCGCCATCCCCTATTGTCAGAGGAAGTCTTAAAAGATGGGTGAAGCTGAATGTACAAGCCCTTCCTGGAACATTTAGAGAGCGAATTATTTAACAGATTCGATTTATGCGATCGCGCCATCCCTGCGGGGCTGGAATATAAGGTAAGCGATCGCGGTAAAAACCCAGCCACGATCCAAAGCTGGTGCTACGAGTGTCCAGAATTGAGGAAAATTCGCTATACCTACATTGATGCGGGGGCTAGCGCCCAAATTCTCAACAGCGTCATTTACCCCAGCCATCATTACGACTTACCCCTGCTAGGAGTAGACTTCCTCTCGTTCGGCAAAGTCAAAAATCTGGTGGTGCTAGACTTTCAGCCTCTATTCCAGGATGAAGCGTATCAGCGCCAGTATATTGAACCACTGAAATCGCTCCACGCTCAATACCCGGATCTAGCACAGGGGTTAGAGATGAAATTTTACGATGCGAATCAGTATTTCTCCAAGTATCTGCTATTTGCCAAGACTGATGTTGAAACTGTTGAGACGCGACTATTTGCAGCGTTTAAGGACTATTTGAATTTGTACTGGCAATTGTTAGATGAAGCGAAACCTCTGACAGATCCAGAAGACATTCAGCGCATCGTCAAAGCCCAAAAAGACTACGACCAGTATAGTGCGGAGCGCGATCCGGCAAGTGGATTGTTTAGCAGTTACTTCGGTCATGAGTGGGCAGAACGCTTTCTTTATGAGTTTTTGTTTGAAGATGCGATGGCTTTAGCAACTGCTACAGCTAAAAAGTAGTTATGGTTGTTTGGTAATGGGTAATAGCTAATTGCTAATTGCTAATTGCTACTTGTTGTTGCAATTACCCGCAGCCAGAAACCGGGTTTCTTGGTAGATCTGTAGTTGCTCAATCGACGATTTTGCCTCAAAACCCGGTTTCTTTGGGTCACTCCTGTACCCATGACCAATTACCCGCAGCCAGAAACCGGGTTTCTTGGTAGATCTGTAGCTGCTCAATTGACGATTTTGCCTCAAAACCCGGTTTCTTTGGGTTACTCCTGTACCCATGACCAATTACCCGCAGCCAGAAACCGGGTTTCTTGGTAGATCTTTAGCTGCTCAATCGACGATTTTGCCTCAAAACCCGGTTTCTTTGGGTAAGTTCTGTACCCATTACCAATTACCAATTACCAATTACCCATTACCTATGACTTTATATCAACCGTTTTTGGATTATGCGATCGCGTATATGCTCACGCGCTTAGATCTCGGTTCCTATCCCATCCCAGAAGGTTTCGAGTCCAAAAGCGCGATTACCGGCAAGGGCAAGCATCAGGAGGAAGTCGTCACTACCAGTCATGGTTTTACCGCACCGAAATTGCGACAGATTCGGGCAGCCCACGTACAGGGTGGTCACTCCCTCCAAGTGCTTAATTTCGTCATTTTTCCCCAACTAAACTACGATCTGCCATTTTTTGGGGCAGATTTGGTAACCTTGCCGGGAGGACACTTAATTGCCTTGGATATGCAACCTTTGTTCCGGGACGATCCGGATTATCAGGCTAAATACACTACGCCGATTTTGCCCATCTTCCACACATATCAACCGCATCTACCTTGGGGCGGAGATTTCCCAGAAGAAGCCCGCCCTTTTTTCTCCCCAGCCTTTCTGTGGACTCGCCCCCAGGAAACAACTGTGGTAGAAACCCACGTTTTCGCGGCGTTTAAGGATTATCTCAAGGCATATTTAGATTTTGTCGAACAAGCAGAACCCGTGACGGATGCTCAATCCCTGGCAGCCATCGAGCAGGCGCAACTTCGCTACCTGCGCTATCGGGCGGAGAAAGACCCCGCACGGGGCATGTTCAGGCGTTTCTACGGGGAAGAGTGGACAGAGGAATACATTCACGGCTTCCTATTTGACCTAGAGCGCCAGCTGGCAACGCGGTGACGTCAGAAAGTCAGGAGGCAGGAGGCAGAATCTTTCCTTTTAGGTATCGTTCTCCGCGTCCCCCTATCCCCGTGTCCCCACGTCCTCTGAACTGTCCTTCATATTTTGCTTGATTTTGGCTTTGCGGATTAATTGGGCGATCGTGCGAGATAAGGAGAGTCCCGCTTCTTCGGCGAGCTTCTCCAACTTCTCCCTTTCCAGGTCATCCAACGAAACGTTTAGCCTACTCTTCTTCTTTGGCACGGTGCAAAAGTGATGTAACTGTGGTACCTATTGCCAAGCTTAAAAGCTTGACTGCATCTGGATTGTTAACGTTTGTAACAAAACCTTGTTAATAATTCGTAATGAACAAATCGCACGTTCTCATTGTATAAAGAATGTGGAAAGGGAAAAGAGATGGATGCGCGCAAGCTCAAAGCTAAGCTCAACAATTGCTCGGCGAGACTTGTAAGCGCCTCAACCTCAGTTTGAGGTGTTCTCAGATTGGTTACAGGATGTTGCAAAGTTCGTAACATTTTGAAACAAGCAAGCCTTTCAAAGCTGCCCAGGCAGGCAAAAAACACTTACAACTGAACTCGGTTGTAAGACCACATAGTAACTCAAACAACCCAATTAGGAGATCAAAAATCATGCTAGATGCATTTGCTAAGGTTGTTTCTCAGGCTGACGCGCGGGGTGAATTCCTGACCGGCGCTCAAATCGATGCCCTGAGCGCAATGGTTGCTGATGGCAACAAGCGTGCGGATGTTGTTAACCGCATCACCAGCAATTCCTCCGCGATTGTTGCTAATGCAGCTCGCGCTCTGTTTGCAGAACAACCCCAGCTGATCGCTCCTGGTGGTAATGCTTACACCAACCGTCGGATGGCTGCTTGCCTGCGCGACATGGAAATCATCTTGCGCTACGTTACCTATGCAATCTTCGCTGGCGATGCTAGCGTACTCGACGATCGTTGCTTAAACGGTCTGAAAGAAACCTACCTGGCTTTGGGAACCCCCGGTGCTTCTGTAGCAGTAGGCGTGCAAAAAATGAAAGATGCAGCTGTAGCAATTGCTGGCGACCCCAACGGTGTTACCAGAGGCGATTGCAGCGCACTGATGGCAGAAGTTGCTAGCTACTTCGATCGCGCTGCTTCCGCAGTTGCTTAATCAACCATCGTCATTAGTCGCGGGTCATAAAAGTTACATAATGACCAAAGACAAATGGCAAAATCAGTTTGAACTAAAACTTTGTAAAACAATCGGGAGATACCAAATCAATGAAAACCCCCCTCACTGAAGCAGTTGCAGCAGCCGATTCTCAAGGACGTTTCTTAAGCAGCACCGAACTCCAAGTTGCTTTTGGTCGCTTCCGTCAAGCTAGCGCTAGCTTGGCAGCTGCCAAAGAATTGACCAACAAGGCTCAATCTCTGACCGAAGGTGCAGCCAATGCGGTGTACCAAAAGTTCCCCTACACCACCTCGATGCAAGGTAACAACTACGCTTCTACCGCAACTGGTAAAGCTAAGTGCGCTCGTGACATCGGCTACTACCTCCGCATGGTTACCTACTGCTTGGTTGTAGGCGGCACAGGCCCAATGGATGATTACCTGATCTCCGGCTTGGCTGAAATCAACAGCACCTTTGAACTGTCTCCCAGCTGGTACGTTGAAGCTCTGAAGTACATCAAAGCCAACCACGGTTTGAGTGGCGATCCCGCTGTAGAAGCTAACTCCTACATCGACTACGCGATCAACGCTCTGAGCTAACAAATTTAGCTTAGCCCGGTAAGGTGAGCAGCTAAGCGCTGAATAGGCGAAAAGTTGTTCAGTTTACCGGGCAGTTTTATTCAGAATAAAGTTCGTTTGCCTTGGAAACGTTGTCAGATTGGCAGTGGAAAAGGAAAAGCAAAAATGGCGATTTTAGCGGGAGAAAGACTGGGGATTGCACCGAGCGAAACGTCAGCCTGGATAGAACTGACCCCCGAACGCAACCCAGAAAATGTCGATGTGGCGATCCGCGCTGTATATCGACAAGTAGTGGGTAATTCCCATGTCATGGAAAGCGAGCGGCTCGCTGTTCCGGAATCCCAACTGAAGCGCGGCGAAATTTCAGTCCGCGAGTTTGTGCGGCAATTAGCAAAATCGGATTTGTACCGTTCGCGGTTTGTTGATAATTGCTACCGTTACCGCACGATTGAGTTGAATTTCAAACATCTGCTAGGTCGCGCTCCAAACGACTACAGCGAAATGGTGGCTCACAGCCAAATTTTGGACGAGAGTGGCTTTGAAGCAGATATTGATTCATACGTTGACAGCGACGAATATCAACAGAATTTTGGCGAAAATATAGTCCCCTACCATCGGGGTTTTCAAACACAAGTAGGGCAGAAAAACGTCGGCTTTAGCCGCATGTTCCAACTGTTCCGGGGCTATTCCAGTAGCGATCGCGCTCAAAAACAAAATCAAGGACGGCTAACGCGGGAAATAATTATGAATACTGCCTCACCAATCTATCCAGCCTCCAGCGGCTCGTTGACTGGCGTTTCAACAGGTAGCCGTGGCGGTAGTACTTACAGGCTGCAAATAATGCAACCACCTTCTGCAAACTCGGCAGTATTGCGAAGCGCAACTAGCGAAATAGTTGTTCCCTTCGAGCAACTGTCTAGTAAGTTGCAGCAACTCAACCGTAAAGGCTTCAAGGTAATGAGCATCACGCTCTCTTAAGCAGGGTGCAAATGTCATAGTTCGGTGGCGATCGCTATTTAAATGCAACGCACAATAAGCAGCGATCGCTAATAACTCAAGTTGCTAGTTACATCCCTTGACGGTGGTAATAGGTAATGGGTAATGGGTAATTGTCAAGAGTAGGGTCACAGTTTAACCGGATATGCAAGTGGTTGCACAGATTGATTGGTAAAACCCGCCCCTACTGCCAATTACCAATTACCAATTACCAATTACCATAACTAGCAACTGGCGCTAATATCGATTCCGTTTACTTGGTCATAGTGCCTTTACCATGACCAAGTAAACGGAACCGATATAACTCGTTTGTTAACAAGGAGATTTTTTCAATGGCTATTACAGCAGAAGCCTCCCGGCTTGGAACATCTGCTTTTAGCGATGCCTCCCCCGTCGAACTGCGTAGTTTGGCAGATGCCCCGAAAGTAATTGCAGCTGTCTATCGTCAGTTGCTGGGCAACGATCATTTAATGGCAGCGGAGCGCCTCAAGAGTATTGAATCGCTGCTGGCAAACGGCAAAATTACAGTGCAAGAATTTGTCAGGCAAGTGGCAAAATCGGAACTGTACAAGAAAAAGTTTTTCTACAACAGTTTCCAAACTCGCACGATTGAGTTGAATTATAAGCACTTGTTGGGTCGCGCACCCTACGATGAGTCGGAATTCACCTACCACTTGGACTTGTATCAAAATAAGGGCTACGATGCCGACATTGATTCCTACATTGATTCGCCTGAATATCAGGAGAACTTTGGGGAAAATATTGTGCCCTACTATCGCGGATTCAACACCCAAACCGGTCAAAAAACGGTTGGATTTAGCCGCATGTTCCAACTGTATCGCGGCTATGCCAATAGCGATCGCGCTCAGTTTGGCGGTAACGCTCCCCACCTGGCAACCGAATTAGGACGCAATAGCGCCACTCCCGTAGTAGCACCCGGTAGCCCTGGCTTTGGCTATCGTCCTTCAGCCAAGGGAGATACGCCCAATACCGCATTTGGTGGATCGGCTATCTATGGCGATCGCCGTCTATATCGGGTAGAAGCTACTGCGCTGCTGACGCCCCAATATCCCCGCGTGCGCCGCAGTAATAAAGCTGTCATCATTGCTTACGATCAGCTATCTGATTATATGCAGCGCGTTCAACGCGAAGGTGGCAAGATTTCCAGCATCACCCCGCTGTAGTCTTTAATATTTAATAGCGAGGCAGAGCCTCTCCTAAT
>DNGG01000518.1:0-2104 GCA_003486675.1 Cyanobacteria bacterium UBA11372 | reverse complement strand
GAAGCGAGGCAGAGCCTCTCCTATCTCGTACCCAGGCTGGAGCCTGGGTACGAGATAGGGAGGCTCTGCCTCCGGTGTTAGGGAGGCTCTGCCTCCGGTGTTTTGCCCGGAGAAGAAAATGTCTGAGTTGGAAAATCTGGAAGCTTTTGAAACCGATGGATCGGGAAACGGTGAGTCTTTAACCGTCGAAGCAGCGATCGCAAATTTATCTGGCACAGATCTCGGTCAGCGGTATTATGCTGCTTGGTGGCTCGGTCGATTTCGCGTTTCCACTCCCGCAGCCGTCGATGCTTTAATTGCTACCTTGTCGGATGAAAGCGATCTTACCCCCGATGGGGGCTACCCACTGCGGCGCAATTCTGCCAGGGCGCTGGGTAAATTAGGCGATGTACGGGCAGTGCCAGGATTAATTGCCTGTTTGGATTGCACGGATTTTTACGTGCGGGAAGCGGCGGCGCAGTCGTTGGGAATGTTGGGCGATCGCGCAGCCGTGCCAAAATTAATTCAATTGCTCGCAGGGGGATTGGAAGCCGCACAACCAATTCCAGGCTGTCCCCACTTGGCACAGCCCTACGATGCGATCTTGGAAGCCTTGGGGGCGCTGGGAGCAGCAGAAGCCTTTTCGTCCATCGAGCCGTTTTTGCAACATCCAACGGAATTGGTTCAGTATTCCGCCGCGAGGGCACTGTATCAATTAACGCAAGATCCCGTATATGGCGATCGCTTAATCGCAGGATTGAAAAACGATAAACTGCAACTGCGTCGCTCGGCGCTCAGCGATCTGGGAGCGATTGGGTATTTGCCAGCAGCGGAAGCGATCGCCCAAACTCATGCCGAAAATAGCCTGAAATTGATTTCCCTCAAAGGACTCCTAGAACATCAAATCGATCGCTCTCCCTTCGAGCGATTATCCGAGGGCGCTATCCGGGTGATGGCTTTAATGGACGATCTGCTGTAGCGCCAGTGGTTTAAAATTTGAAGCAGATCTTAAAAAATTCAGGCGGCTAGAACCTTTAACCTTTAGCCGCTCAGCATTTAAAATCATTCCAAATTTATGACCGTTAATCAAGCCCAAGCCCTCATCCGTGCCGTTGAAGAGGCTGATTCCTCTTCTAGATTATTAGAAGCTGTTCAGCACCTGTCAGCCGCCCGTGTAACAGCAGCAATTCCCACCCTGATTGCCGCACTGGGTTACAACAATCCAGGGGCAGCAGTAGCAGCTGTAGATGGTCTAATTCTAATCGGGGAACCAGCGGTAGTGCCGTTGCTGGAACTGTTGGATGGCTACAACTACGGAGCCAGAGCTTGGGCAATTCGGGCGCTCGCCGGAATTGGCGATCCACGGGGATTGGACACTTTGCTAGATGCAGCCAAAAATGACTTCGCCCTCAGCGTCCGGCGAGCAGCCGCCAGGGGATTGGGTAAAATACGTTGGGAAGAATTACCAAGCGAGCAAATCCAACCTGCCCAGGAGCGATCGCTAGAAGTGCTGGTGCAAGTCTCCCAAGATCCGGAATGGGTGGTGCGCTATGCAGCAATAACTGGATTGCAAGAATTAGCCAAGTCTCTCATCCTCTCCCACATCGACTCTGCACTGCAAATCCTGGCACATTTCGATCGCCGGGTAGAAGAGGAGGACAATCTAGCTGCGATCGCTCGGATTTGGCTAGCACAAAAAGAAATTCAGGATTATACCAAAGAAATACTGAACAGTCAAGGGGATGAAACGGTCAGCACCCTGGATATAGATTGGCAAGCAACCTTAGAAAAGCTATATGCCCGCAAGCGTCGGGAAGAACCCCTGCGGGAAGGAGATCCGCGCAAGTTTCGCGAGTTAGCGGCGGCGATTTGTAGTGCGATCGCCTAGCATATTTAATCTGGTTGTAGGGGCGGGTTTTACCAAAAACCTTTGATACCAAACCAATTGTCCAAATCAACCCGCCCCCCGCGTTAAATCTGGTTGTCGGGGCGGGTTTTACCACGACGATTAATCAATAGAAACTTTGGTGTTTGCGTCATATGATGTCTGGTCGATTACCCATAATTAGCAGCCGGGATACAGCATTATTAACGTTATCTGTTTGTCCGAGATATCTATGATGCC
>DNGG01000339.1 GCA_003486675.1 Cyanobacteria bacterium UBA11372 | reverse complement strand
CGCAGGGAATCTGCTTTGAGGATAGTACTTACTTCGCGGCGATCGTTCCAAACTTGGGAACATTTGGTGAAAACATAAGGGGGATTGGACATTCCTTTAAGGGCGCGCGCTACTACTTCTTCTGAATGTCCCAAACCATATACGGCGGCGGTGTCAATCCAATTTATGCCCAAATCAATCGCACGGTGAATCGCTTCGATTGATTCGGCATCATCTTGGGAACCCCAGGCATAAGCCCAGCCACTGCCACCAATTGCCCAAGCACCAAAGCCAATTGGTGTGATGTTAAATTCGGAGTTACCTAGTTGTTTTGTTTGCATTTTTTCCTCAATTTGTGAATTTGTTATTTAACCGCGAAGACGCGAAGACGCGAAGAAAGAAGAAGATAATCTTCTGCTCGTGTATCGTGAAGCCCGATTTAGCTTTTGGACTTGACCTCATTCTAGGGGGCTAAACTTCTTCTCTCCTCTGACTTATGAATTGTGATATTTGAGCTATTGCTGTGTCTAAGGGAAGAATTTACCCCAAGCCAAAATGTAAAGAAAGCTACAATTTTATATCTTGCCGTGTTGGCTCAAGGTATAAATTTTTATACGTGGATGGTTTAGAGATGGCGGAAAATCTTCGTTCCCAAGGCTAAGCTCGCACTATACTCAAAAAGTTAGCGTCAGAGGATGTGACAGAAAATCTTATGAGTGCTGAAATTATCTGTGTCGGAACAGAATTACTGCTGGGCGATATTGTCAACACCAACGCCCAGTTTTTAGCCCAGCAATTAGCTGACTTGGGAATTCCTCACTATTACCAAACGGTTGTAGGAGATAATCCAGAGCGAATTAAACAGGTAATGGAGATTGCTTGCTCGCGCTCTTCTATCCTAATCTTCACCGGCGGTCTTGGCCCCACCCCCGACGATCTCACCCACGAAACCATAGCCGACTTTTTTGGCGCACCCCTGGTAGAAAAGCCGGAAATCATTGAAAATATTGCCGAAAAATACGCCCGTCGCGGGCGGGAGATGACTCCTAGTAACCGCAAGCAAGCTTTAATTCCCCAAGGTGCAGATATTTTAACTAACTCTTTGGGAACTGCCCCTGGTATTATTTGGCAACCTCGCCCCAATCTGATAATTCTCACTTTTCCAGGGGTTCCCTTAGAAATGCACCGGATGTGGCGAGAAATCGCCGTCCCCTATCTTAAAAGCCAAGGTTGGGGCAAAGAAATCATCTACAGCCGGACGTTAAAATTTTGGGGGATTGCTGAATCTGCACTGGCTGAAAAAGCGGCTGATTTCCTCAATTTATCAAACCCTACTGTTGCGCCTTATGCCAGTCGGGGAGAAGTCAAGTTGAGGGTTTCGGCTAAAGCTGAGTCTGCTGAAGCTGCCAACTCGATAATTGAACCCGTAGCAGAACAACTACAAGCAATTGGCGGATTAAATTATTTCGGTAGTGACGATGATACCCTGGCTTCGGTTGTGGGGAATCTGCTGCAAGCATCTGGGGAAACTCTCAGCGTGGCGGAATCTTGTACGGGTGGCGGTTTGGGACAGATGTTAACAACCGTTGGCGGTAGTTCGGCTTATTTTATGGGCGGCGTCATTTCTTACGATAATTCGGTAAAAATTAACCTTCTGGGGGTTAATTCAGAGGATTTAGCGACTCAAGGCGCCGTTAGCCATACGGTAGCCCAGCAAATGGCAAAAGGCGTGCAAAAACGCTTGGGCACAACCTGGGGATTGAGCATTACGGGTATTGCTGGTCCCGGCGGCGGTACGGATACCAAGCCGGTAGGTTTAGTTTACATCGGTCTGGCTGGGATGGGCGATCGCACAGAAAGTTTCGAGCATCGCTTTAGCCCCCTGCAAGACCGCGATTTGATTCGCCATTTCAGTGCTTGTACGGCTCTCGACCACCTGCGCCGTCGGTTATTGTGTAAGTAACCGAGAAATTCACAATCTAGCTTAACGATTTTGGATAAGTTGGTTATCATAAAGTAAAGAACTAAATACTTAGACTCCCCGTCATTTAATAAAATTCAGTATCATAGTATACAGAAAAGATGGGGTATAAGAGTTCTCCCCAACCTGCCCAGCTTTCGCTGGGGTGTTCGCCGCAAGGCGCAGTAAGTAGCCTGCTGTATTGAAGGAGTAGTCTGTTAAATGGACTTCATCGAAGATCTACTGGAGAAGGTGAAAGAATGGGCGCGGAAGATTATCGAAGCGCTGCTGGGGCCAGAAGTGCAACCCGAACCCGAACCGATTCCCATTCCAGTCCACGATCCAGGACGTCGTCGTTAGAAAACTCAGGCACGGATTAAGTTAAGCAATTGCAGCAACTAAGTGTTCTGGTACTGCACGGCCCGAACCTTAACCTGCTGGGATTAAGAGAACCAGGGGTTTATGGGCGCGTGACATTAGATGAAATCAACCACCTGCTGGAAACAGAAGGGCATTCTTTGCAGGCCAGTGTTTCGACCTTACAGTCGAATCATGAAGGCGTGCTGGTGGATGCAATTCACGAAGCACGAGATATTCATCAGGGAATTTTGATCAACCCTGGGGCATATACCCATACCAGCGTGGCAATTCGAGATGCGATCGCAGCCGTTGCCCTTCCGACGGTTGAGGTACACCTAAGCAACATCTATCGGCGGGAGGAATTCCGCCATCACTCATA
>DNGG01000458.1 GCA_003486675.1 Cyanobacteria bacterium UBA11372 | reverse complement strand
GTCGGGGAACACAACCGCCCCCAAGACCTAGACCTCAACATTTGCAAAACCAAGCAGCTAACCAACCACCGCGCCTCCAGCGGCGAAGAATTGGTGCAGTTGCAAGCCCCAGTAGAGATGAGCCTAGAGCGTGCTTTGGAATACATCGGCTCCGATGAATTAGTCGAAGTAACGCCCAAGTCTATTCGCTTGCGGAAAATGGCGAAAAAGTTGGCAAAACGCTAAACGCCCATTTTTTGACATCCTCCCCACCCTGCTGACGCGCTCCGGTGGGGATTCCCATCATCACTGATGAGGCCCGACTTGCTAGCGCAGAAGCTGGAGTCCTATAGCTCCCCCAAACCCCCACGCTACGATAGCGGTTTGCAACCGTATAAAGTACACCGACAGCAGTGTGCGGGCAGCATTAATGCTGCCCGCACACTGCTGCCTTAAGCCCCTGTAACCCTCTTCAGGCTACCGGGGGCTTCTTACTATAAAAGCATTTAAAAATCTGTATTCTAGAATACAAAAATCAGAAATTTACATAAAAGGCGCAAAATAGCCGGAGTCTCTTGAAGATTTAGTGAAAACCGTGTTTCCCTCTTAGCAACGGGGGGAACTCTTAATTAGTATAGACGAGGAATTAGCTAGCGACGGTAGGGAAGTAAGTTGAAAATTTCTGTAATCATACCAGTTTACAATGGCGGTGCCAGCTTCTACAGATGTCTTTCGAGTCTAGCAGAAGCATTACCGCAACCAACTGAAATCATCGTCGTAGCCGATGGAGATACGGATGGTTCCAGCGAACTCGCTAATCAATTTGGTGCGCGGGTATTTAGACTCCCCGTATCCCAAGGGCCAGCCAAGGCGAGGAATATAGGAGCGCGTGCCGCCACAGGGGATATCCTGTTTTTTGTAGATGCTGATGTGGAAATCGGTCCCGATACTATAGACCAGGTCGCGAGGATTTTCGACAGCGATCCGGATTTAGCCGCTTTGATCGGCTCTTATGATGATACACCAGGTGCAAGAAATTTTCTATCGCAGTATAGAAATTTGTTGCACCACTACACTCACCAGACAGCTTGCGAGGAAGCATCTACCTTTTGGGGCGCTTGCGGGGCGATTCGTCGCGATATTTTCCTGAAAATGGGTGGATTCGACGAGAATTATCGCTATCCTTCGGTTGAAGATATTGAATTGGGCTATCGGTTAAAAAAGGCGGGATATAAAATTCGGCTGTGCAAGACAGTGCAAGTCAAGCACTTAAAGCACTGGGGCGCGGTTTCGATGTTGAAAGCCGACTTCTTTTATCGGGCGCTGCCGTGGACTGAATTAATTATGCGCGATCGCAATCCGATGAACGACCTCAACCTGAAAGTGGAGAGTCGCATCAGCGTCATGTTAGCTTACGGGGTAGCGATCGCTGCTACGATCTCAACATGCTGGTGGGGAGCAGGAGCGATCGCTGCTGTACTAGGCTTATTGCTGTTAGCACTCAACGCACCAGTTTATCGCTTCTTTTATCACAAGCGCGGTAAAAAGTTCGCCCTAAAAACCATCCCTTGGCACTGGCTTTACTACCTCTACAGCGGACTAGCATTTGCCATCGGCACAATCGGGCACCTGTTCTCCCTGTCCAGAGTGCGTCAAGCGACTCCCTCTCCAGCCAAAAAATATCGATTAGGCAGCAGGGGAACCTAAGTTCCATAGACAAGATGGTTGACCGAAAAAAAACGGAATACGCGCTACAACTGGTGGGTGCGTTTCAGTGTTTTTAGCATTATGTTTCACTCACACCATCGATTAGATTAGGCGGAGGAACGGTTGGAAAAGACAAGCGACTTAGAGGAAGCTGCTGTGGAACGTTATCCTGCGATTATTATAGGGGCTGGACCTGCTGGTTTAACCGCTGCTTACGAGCTGGTCAAGCAAAAGATTCAACCAATTGTTTTAGAAAAAGCAGACAAAGTGGGTGGAATCTCCCGCACCGAAACATATAAAGGCTATCGCTTCGACATTGGCGGTCACCGCTTTTACACCAAAGTCGAAGCCGTGCAACGGCTGTGGCAAGAGGTGTTGGGTAAAGATTTTATCAAAGTTCCGCGTCAGTCGCGCATTTACTATAAAGGTAGATTTTTTAATTACCCCCTCGATGCTTATAATACTCTATCCAACCTGGGTTTCTGGGAGAGTTTACAGATTGTCTTAAGTTATTTTAAAGCCAAATTGTCGCCTTTACCCGAAGAAGAAAACTTGGAGCAATGGGTTACTAATCGTTTCGGCGAACGTCTTTTCAAAACGTTCTTCAAAACCTACACCGAAAAAGTTTGGGGAATACCTTGCGACAAAATCCAAGCCGATTGGGCAGCACAACGCATCAAAGGACTGTCTTTAAAAGCTGCAATCCTCAACGCTCTCTTCAAAACCAACAACACCAAAACCTTAATCAAAGAATTTGACTACCCGGTTCTGGGACCGGGAATGATGTGGGAGCGGTGTCAGGAATTAGTAGAGAGCAAAGGCGGGAAAGTGCAACTCGATACCAAAGTCGTTCGCATCGAGCGTCATGGTAATCGGATTAGCAGTATCACCATACAACACGAAGGTAGAACCCGTCAGATTTATGGAGACCATTTCATTTCCACAATGCCAGTTAGCGCACTGATTCATCGCCTCGAACCGCTCCCACCCGACGAGGTAGTGCAGGCAGCAAATAGCCTCAATTATCGGGCATTTATGATCGTATCCCTGATGGTTAATCGCCCCCATCTATTTACCGACAATTGGATTTACATTCACAGTCCAGAAGTAAAAGTGGGACGCATCCAGAACTTCAAAAACTGGAGTCCTGCAATGGTTCCAGATCCAAGCAAAACTTGCTTAGGGATGGAGTATTTCTGTAGCGAAGGCGATGAGCTTTGGAAATTATCCGATGTAGAACTCATCGATTTAGCTACTCGCGAACTGGCTAGATTGGGTCTGGCGGCGCAGAGAGATGTAGAAGACGGTGTTGTGATTCGTCAACCCAAAGCTTACCCAGTTTACGACAGCGAATATCGTCAACATCTGAAAACAATTCAAAGTTTTCTCAGTACAATTGAAAACCTGCAAACCGTAGGTCGTAACGGGATGCATCGTTATAACAATCAGGATCATTCTATGCTGACAGCGATGCTAGCAGTCAGAAACATTTTGGGAGAAAACCACGATTTGTGGGAAGTGAATACAGAACGCTCCTACTATGAGGAGTTTACGACAGAACCCTCGAAAAAGAAAAGTAAGTCATATCTGAGATCCAAGTAGGGCTTATTGTAGGAATTACCTGCGTAAATACTTTGAAAATTTATGCAGGTAATTAACTCGAAACTTAGCAATGTCAAACGCTCGTATATCGGGATTTATGAATAGTATATCCAAAGGCAATATGTCTTTAGTTTCAGTTATTATTCCAGCGTACAATGCCGAAAAGTTTATTGAAAGAACGTTGAAGTCTGTACTTTCTCAAACTTATAAAAATATAGAAGTTTTGGTTGTGGATGACGGGTCTCAAGACCGAACTGGGGAAATCGTCAAATCAATCGCAGCCCAAGACCAGCGGGTTATCTTATTGCAACAATCCAATTCAGGGGTAGCAACAGCTCGAAATTTAGCAATTCAAAAGTCTAAGGGAGAATTTATTGCTCCGATTGATGCTGACGATATTTGGTATCCCCAAAATATTGAAAAGCAAGTGCAGTGTATCCTCAAGTCGGAATCATCAGTTGGATTAGTTTACTCTTGGTCAGTAGATATTGATGAAGCAGACTCACCAATTGGAGAGTTTCGTGCCTCCAGGATCGAGGGAGAAGTCTATACAACTCTGTTGTGCCATGATTTTATAGCCAACGCCAGTTCGGTTCTAATTCGTCGGTCTTGCTTCGATAAAGTTCGTGGCTATGACCGCAGCTTGAAAGAACAGAATGGTCAGGGGTGTGAAGATTGGGATCTTTACCTGCGAATCGCTGAACATTATCATTTTCGAGTTGTACCAGAGTTTCTCGTTGGTTATCGTAAGCTCGCTAACAGTATGTCTGGCGACTACACTTCAATGGCAAAGTCTCGTGAGTTGATCTGGAAATCTATCCGAGAAAAATATCCAAATATTCCGGCTGCTATTTATCGATTGTCTACCAGTAGTTTTTATATGAACCTGGCACGGCAAAGTAGCCTTCACGGTAAACACAAAACTACTCTATTTTGGATATACAAATCTTTGGAAAAAGAAAAAATTACGCCTTTTTTACGTCTTGGGTTTTATATATTGCTAATTAAAAGCCTGTTAAAGCTTATGGCTCAGCCAGTAACAGGATTAATTTGGCAGGAGGATAATGCTTGGGTAAATTTCAAGCAAAAATTTAAATCTAATAAGCAACCAATTACAATTACCGATCTCAACAATCGACAATTGAATACAAACTTTAAAGTTTTGGCGGAAAGCACCTTGCATCGATTGGCTCCTATGATATTTGGCACTCCAAAAACCTGGTTAACAATTCTTAAAAAAGAAAACGGTATTTGTCAACCTATTAATGAACCTTAATCTGGTACAATAATATAATTTGTTTTCATTAGAGGAGAAATGAACGCAAAAAAAATTATACTTAAGGCGGGTTATACAAGTAGCCAGTATTGGCAAGATTTGTGGCGTTATCGGGAATTATTCTACTTTTTGGCATGGCGTGACATTCTGGTGCGTTACAAACAGACTGCTATCGGCATTGCTTGGTCGCTGCTGCGACCTTTTGTAACAATGGTTGTGTTTACTGTAGTATTCAGCAATATAGCAAAATTGCCCTCAGAGGGGACGCCGTATCCAATTTTAGTATTTGCGGCTATGCTACCGTGGCAATTTTTTGCCAATGCGCTGATGGATTGCAGCAACAGCTTAATTAACGACTCTAATTTGATTTCTAAAGTTTATTTTCCGCGCATGATTGTTCCTGCCAGTGCTGTGATTGTCAGTTTTGTGGATTTTTTAATCGCGGGCATGATTTTGTTGGGGTTGATGGCTTGGTATAACTTTGTACCCGATTGGCGTATCTTGACGTTACCGTTTTTTATCCTGATTGCTGTTGCTCTAGCTATGGGGGCAGGGCTTTGGTTTGCCGCACTGAATGTAAAATACCGAGACTTCCGCTACGTCGTACCTTTTGTTGTGCAGTTTGGCTTGTATATTTCACCTGTAGGTTTTAGCAGTAGCGTTGTGGCAGAACAGTGGCGGTTACTTTACTCTTTAAACCCAATGGTGGGAGTGATTGATGGCTTTCGTTGGGCGATTTTAGGAGGGGAAGCAAAGATTTATGGGCCGGGATTTTTATTATCAGTTGCTTTAGTTGTTCTAGTCCTTGCTACTGGCATCTGGTACTTCCGAAGGATGGAACGTCAATTTGCTGATGTGATTTAAGCGGGGACTTTAAGATGTCTGAGACTGTCATTAGCGTCGAAAATCTGGGTAAGAAATATATTATTGGTCACCAGATGCAGGGACAATATGTAACCCTGAAAGACAAGCTGACCAATGGAGCTAAGTTTCTAGGTCGTAAATTGTTCAGATATTCCACCAACAGCAACCTCGACTATACCCAAGAAGAATTTTGGGCGCTGAAGGATGTGTCTTTTGAGATTAAACAAGGAGATAGGATTGGCATTATTGGTCGCAATGGAGCGGGAAAATCAACTTTATTAAAGATTTTAAGCCGAATTACAGAACCTACCACTGGTGAAGTTTCTATTCAAGGACGAGTTGCAAGTCTTTTGGAAGTGGGTACAGGTTTTCATCCAGAACTGACGGGTAGGGAAAATATTTACCTCAACGGTGCCATTTTGGGCATGAGTAAAGTTGAAATTAAAAGCAAGTTTGATGAAATTGTTGATTTTGCAGAAGTAGAAAGATTTTTAGATACACCCGTTAAACGTTATTCCTCTGGAATGTACGTGCGACTGGCATTTGCAGTTGCTGCTCATTTGGAGCCAGAAATTTTAATTGTAGATGAGGTGCTAGCAGTCGGTGACATACAATTCCAAAAAAAATGTCTTGGCAAGATGCAGGATGTTTCAAAAAGTCAGGGTAGGACAGTTTTGTTCGTCAGTCATAATATGGAGGCTATCCAAAGGTTATGCTCGCAGTGTTTAATGTTTGAACGCGGACAGTTAGTCGCTCAGACCGATGCTGCCAGTGCGATTCAAAGATATATATCTAACAATTTCTATCAAAGCTCGCCTAACAGTTGGGTTGATGTATCAGATCTGATCAGAACTGGAACGGGAGAAGCGCGCTTCGTAAAAATTCAATACAGCAGTCTGAATGAATCAGTTGGATTTCAACCTTATTCAAATGGAACGCTGGAATTTTTATTAGAGATTGAGTCAGATTTATCTAGACAGGTTGGAAGTCTTGCTGTTGTTATATATAACAAATCTGGCAACAAGTTAGTTAATGCCGATACGCTATCAATCGGTCAAGTTATCTCCTTACAAAAAGGACATAACATAGTAAGGTTAAGGATAAAACAATTACATCTTAACCCTGATATTTACGTATTGGGATTTTGGCTTGCCGATCCTTTAGGAGGTGAAGTTTTTGATTTTATTGAATATGGATGTGAATTTGAGGTAGTGAATATTGATGCAGAAGGATTTGGCATGAGGCCGCCGTTTGATGGATGCGTGACATGTGATTTTGAGATTTTGTCAGTCAACTAGGTAGTTGAGTCTGATGATTTAGAGCAGGTAAAACATTTAGGAAGCATGAAACTATGAGCATTGTTTTAGTGACAGGATCGGCAGGATTAATTGGTTCGGAATCAGTGCGATTTTTTGGCGATCGCGGCTTTACCGTGGTAGGTATTGATAACAACATGCGCCAGGTTTTCTTTGGCGCAGATGCTTCGACCGAATGGAATCGCGATCGCTTGCTTCAGGAATATGGCGATCGCTATATTCACCATAACGTTGACATTCGCGATCAAGAAGCCATTTCCCAACTATTTAAGACCTATGGCAAAGACATTAGCCTGATAATTCACACCGCAGCTCAACCCTCCCACGACTGGGCAGCTAGCGATCCTTTCACCGATTTTACCGTCAATGCGAACGGCACTCTAGTATTGCTAGAAAATACCCGCCAACATTGTCCCGAAGCAGTATTTATTTTTTGCTCCACTAACAAAGTCTACGGAGATACTCCCAATTTCTTACCACTGGTTGAGCAAGAATTCCGTTGGGAAATTGATGCAACCCATCCCTACAACCAGGGAATTGACGAAACAATGAGTATCGATAACTGCAAACACTCTTTGTTTGGTGCTTCTAAAGTTGCTGCTGATGTATTGGTGCAGGAATACGGTCGTTATTTTGATATGAAAACGGCTAGCTTCCGAGGTGGATGTTTAACAGGTCCGAGTCACTCTGGCACTCAGTTGCATGGATTTCTTTCTTATTTAATGAAATGCACCATGACTGGGAAACCTTATCAAATCTACGGCTATAAAGGCAAGCAAGTACGCGACAACATCCACAGCTACGATTTGGTGAATGCTTTCTACCATTTTTATCTGGCTCCGCGTGTAGCTGAGGTTTACAACATTGGCGGTAGTCGTTTTAGCAATTGTTCGATGTTAGAAGCAATTCAACATTGCGAAGCTATTGCTGAGAAAAAACTGAATTGGAACTATGTCGAATCCAACCGAATTGGAGACCACATCTGGTGGATTGGGAATGTCCAAAAGTTCAAAAATCACTATCCGGAGTGGGAGCTAACCTACACAGTTAAGGATATCTTAAAAGAGATTTATACCCAAAACATCGATCGATGGGTATAGATACGGATGAAGTTTCTAGGAGCTGATTTTTTGCCATTTGTCTTTTAAGAGTTTCCCAAACATGCCAGCCAAATTATCACAAAACAAAATAGTCCGGTTCCTCATCTGTGGCGGTGTTACAGCAGCTTTCAATATTTTAGCGATCGCTGTCATCATCAAGTTTTTCAAGCTCGATCAACCTGTACTGCATAACATTGCCAACGTCATAGCAATTGAAGTTTCGCTGCTGTTTAGTTTTTTCGTTTATCGGACTTGGGTTTGGTCAAAAAGTAAATGGAAATTTAAAGAAGTTTTGTGGCGCGAGATTCCTCTCTACCACTTATCCTGCGGTTCTGTTGTAGCAATGCGGAGTTTAATTTTGTTTCCTCTTTTAAATTGGTTAGGCGTTCATTACTCAATTAACAGCTTAGTGGGAATAGTAATTGGCTCGGCTATGAACTATGTAATGAGCGACCGATTAGTGTTTAAAGCTAAGTAACAATTAGCAAGAATTTACTTTGGTTAATAGCAGAAAATAGGAGGCGATCGCAATGACTTTTGCCAAGAAGGTTTTAATACTCAATAAGTGGGAGTATGTAGTTCCCGCACTTGCTGTTGCATCGCTATTAATTTCTTGTATTCTCGTTTCTGAAAAAAAGTTTTTTTGGAATGATGAGCTTTATTCTTATTACTTGCTTGCTGACCCATCTTTTACCCATATGCTGGGTGCTTTTCACGACAAAATTAATAACACACCGCCTCTATATTTCATTTTAGGATGGCTTTGGGCGAGAGCATTTGGTGCCACGGAACTATCACTTCGCTTATTTTCTTCTTTAGGCATGTGTATAGCCTGTGTTACTGTTTGGGTAACCCTAGGTCGAACTTACAATTTCTGGTCGGCTGCGATTGGAACTTTATCTGTATTTTGTACTTCAGAGCTTATACTAGGTCAGAATGCAGAAGCCCGAATGTATGGATTATTTCTGGCTGTTTGTTCATTGGCTTTATTTCAATTTGATAAAAATCACACAAGTTCAAAAGATTCATGGAGCATATGTTTGACCAATTATTGTATACATACTGCTATTGTTCATACACATATTTTGGGGTTGTTCTACAGTGGAGCTATTCTTATTTCACAAATAGTTACAGATAAGTATTTTAACAGCAGATTCAGGCCAAAACTTTACCTGTCAATTGTTTTTAGCTGGGTTTCTATTATTCTATATATTCCGTCTTTTCTTAACCAGGCTGATGCAGGCAACCCTCGTACATGGATACCTATTCCTTTTTTAAAAGATTTAATTGCTTTACTCACGTTTCCTCCTACATCTTTTTTAAAGCTTGTTGTACTACCACTTTTAATTTTATTTATAGCACTGCGATTGTTTATAAACAAAACTGATAAAAACGCATCTTCTCTAAGACAGTTGCAGATTCAACAGAACTATTATACAGAAAAATATCTTCTAATATTTGCCTATGCTTTTCTGGCAGTTCCTGTTTTAATCTGGATTATTTCACAGACTGTAAAGCCTATTTTTGTGAACAGGTATATGATTCCTACTGCTATAAGCTGGCCAATATTATTAACCTATTTATATTCACGAATTTTTTATAATAGTATATTTGACGATAGGAGAATTTATAATAATTCAATAAAGGCTAAATTTTTAGCGGCACAAAGACCAATTATATTGTTAGCTCTAACTGCTATACTGC
The DNA here is from genome assembly GCA_003486675.1 of Cyanobacteria bacterium UBA11372. GTDB lineage: Bacteria > Cyanobacteriota > Cyanobacteriia > Cyanobacteriales > Aerosakkonemataceae > Microseira. The sequence goes on along the minus strand of DNGG01000458.1, from coordinate 25,011 downwards.
TTGTCTATCCCATCATATACGCCAACATTTTACCAAAAGAGCAGTTGCCTGGATTAAATGATAACAAGTATGGCGACCAAAATTTGCCGATTGTTGTGCAATCTTCTCATGCTTTTCTCCAACGCTTACAATACTCCCCTGAACGAAATAGATACTTCTTTATTTTAGATTGGCAGGCGGCTGTAGATAATTCAAGTGGTTTGTTTACTCCGCAAGAATACAAACATATGGAGGCACTAAAACGTAACTACCCTGAATTGTTTCACAATATTACTAAAAGCGAAACTTTTATTAAAAAATACAATCGGTTTTTAGTCTTAGATTCTGTAGATTATAAAAAACAATGTACCTTGGAACCACTATGGGAAAATATTAGTTGTCCAAGATGGTTAGAAATGAGAATTTTGAATAATCCTGATTACAAAGTGAAAGATATTGGTAAAATTGAGTTAGAAGATAGGAAAATGTTGCTGATAGAAAAAGTGAAAAAATAATAAACATAATACCCAAATAAAACACAAGTATCATAATTAGGGAGGAATCAGAAAGATGAACAAACAACAAGTTGTAGTTACAGAAGAAAATATTCAAGCAACTAACATTTTAGGAATCCGGGAACAGTATCGCGATCGCTATTGGAAAAAACGAGATCCAATCCTTAACGATCGCCTGCTTTGGAGAGCGCAGAGCTTCCGTCACATGGTGCATCTGCTGCCAAACCAAAGCATTTTAGAACTAGGCTGCGGTCAGGGTCTTTTTACTCGACAACTATTTCATGTTTCTCGCGGTGAGAATCCTATTACTGCGGTAACCTTCAATCCCGATAATTCCAGACCAGAAGATTTGCCTGAATCGGTAGAATTCTTGCAAGCTGCCTCGATACCGGGGCCATTGGATGATAGGCGGTTTGACTTTATCGTCGCGATGGATCTTTTAGATAAACGCAATTCTGCCTGGGTTCTCCAAAATGTTTACGAATTGCTCAAACCCGGTGGTCAAGTGATTTTTTATGAGAGCAATCCCTGGAATATCGTGCTTAAATTACGCCGATTTATATCGCAATTTTTTGGGAAAAAAGATCCCAGGCGACTGCTGAATCGTCCTGAACTTTACGAATTGATTTCGGAAGTTGGCTTTATCAGAATTTTTGCGGTTTTCAATGACTTTGTATACGCACCTCTGAGCCGCAAGTTGATTTGGTTACTGCGAAACCTTTCAATTTTGCTAGAAAATGCATCAGGTATTCAAACCTTGGCTGGATCGATTCTGATCCACGCTCAAAAACCTCCTCGTGTGGTGGAAAGACCCCAAATTTCCTTGTGCGAACACGAGCAGTTGCGGGGGGCTATTTCTGTTGTGATTCCTTGTCACAATGAAGAAATGAATATCGAGCCTTTGATTAATCGATTGAAGGGATTTTTTGGCGAATATCTGCACGAAATTATCCCCGTTGATGATAATAGCCGCGATCGCACTCGTGAGGTGATTCAAAGATTAGCCGATCAAGATCCTTTAATTAAGCCAGTGTTTCGGACGCCGCCAAATGGTGTAGGTAGAGCGATCGCAGATGGCTATCGCGTCGCCACAGGCAAATACGTGTTGTCAATGGATTGCGACTTCCAGCACCTCTTACCGGAAATACGAGATCTATTTGATGCGGCGGCAGAAGGATACGATGTCGTTGTTGGCAGCCGTTTTTCTCGCCATAGCGTGTTGCTCAATTATCCATTACCAAAAATCGTGGTCAATCGCGGATTCCATGCCTTGGCTCAAATCCTTTTCCTTCGTTCTTTTCGAGACTTGACGAATAATCTGAAGCTCATGCGTCGAGAAGTGGTGGAGAATCTTCAATTAACCCAGCCCGGTTTTGCTGTCAATGCCGAAACAGGACTTCAGCCGCTTTTGATGCGTTACTCGGTAAAAGAAGTGCCGATCTCTTGGATCAATCGCACTCCAGATATGGGCGTTTCTTCGTTTCGTTTAGTTAAAGTTGGGGGTGGCTATTGGCAGGTTTTATTTCGACTCTGGCTCAAAACTGTCTTTGGGATTGGATACTACTCTAAAGGTAAAAAATCCCTAGCGCCACAGAATAATTCCTAATAAGGGAGGACATTTTTTGGGTGCAAATATTTACTGATTGAACAAAAACTTGGGTTCCATCTAACCTCCATAAGGTGATTATCTATGGCTATTGAAAATCAGATTTTAAAACCGAATAAGTGGGAATATTTAGTTCCCATACTGGCTAGTTTATCGATCCTCATTAGCTGCGCGATCGCTTCTTCTAAAAAGTTCTTTTGGAACGATGAACTCTTATCTTACTACTTAATTACCGATGCTTCATTTTCACACCTGATGAATGCTTGGGGCGACACTTTCAATCAATCACCCCCTTTATACTTCATGCTTGCATGGTTATGGGCTAAGCTGTTTGGTAATACGGAATTGCCACTTCGCTTGTTCTCTAGCTTAACGATATGCGTGGCGTTTACACTTGTTTGGATAACGCTACGCCGTACTTATAACTTCTGGGTAACTTCCATAGCAACTTTAAGTGTATTTGGTTTATCGGAATTAATTTTATATCACAATGTTGAAGTCCGAATGTATGGATTATTTTCGGCCTTCTGTGCCTTGGCTTTATTTCAATTTGATACGATCAACAGGCAGGAAAAATGCTCCATAAAAGTTCTTATTGCAAACACCTTGATTCACGGGGCTATTGTTCTGACGCATTTATATGGGCTTTTCTACAGTACAGCTATTCTTGCTGCTTTTATCTTGCGTGACAGATACTTTAAGATTTTCCGCAAAAATGTTTATTTGTCTGCGCTCTTAGGTTGGCTATTTTTACTGCCTTTGATTCCTACCCTAATTAATCAATCAAATAACCAAGCAAAATGGTTCTCTGTTATTGATTTCATCACCTTTACTAATTATTTTATCCCAGGAACTAAATTTACATTATTTATTTTGGCTTTGTTATTAATTTCAGTATTTATTTATATCATCAAAGGCTCAGAACAACAAACTTTCGCAACATCCGATCGTAATTCTTCCATTTTAGTAGCTGAAATATCTCTTCTGATATTAGCTGGTACTTTTATAGCCGTTCCTGTTTTTACTTGGATTGTTACTCTGACTATAAAACCTATACTAAATGATAGGTATATTATACCTACTATTGCCATAAGCTGGCCCATTTTATTGGCCTATTTATCCTCTCGTCTATTAACTGAAGCCACATCATCACAGAAACAGAATGAAAAGTTAAACTGGCAGAAATTTTTCATCAACAATAAGCATAAATTAAGTTTGTTAATCCTTACCTTAATTCTGATTCTTCACCCAATTTACTATGCAAAGAGATTAGGATATTCTGGGCCAAAACCTGGAATCAATGATGCCAGCTATGGATATACTGAATTACCGATTGCTATGGAAGCTGGTCATGATTTCTTACCTCGTTTTTACTATTCTGCCAAACCCAGCAGATATTTTCACATTTTAGATTGGGACACTGCTGTAAAAAACACAGCAAGTGCATACGCAACGGGTAATTACACCCATCTGGCAGCGCTGGAACGGCAATACCCTTTCATTAATATTATTCAAAGTCAAGATTTTATTGGCAAATACGATCGGTTTTTAGTGCTAAATGAAGAGGATCAAAAATGGTTTGAATGGAAAATCAAAAACAATCCTAAATATCAAGTTAAATCATTGGGCATTGTCGAGCAAGGTGCAGTTAATCCTCTGGAGTTATTACTTGTACAATCAAACAATAAGGGTGTAAAAAAATCAAATTAAATCCTGTATATTTTTATTTATTACTTTGCTGTCAGGAGCCTATATTATGAAGCAAAATCTGCTTCTGTTTCCATCTGGTAGTCAATTAGCTAAGCCCGATCTCATCAATATTTTAGCGCTTGTTACTATTTGGACTTTGATGGTAATTCTCGTCAATCCAATTGGGGATTTTCCTCTCAATGACGATTGGGCTTATGGAAGAGCGGTACAATCTCTGATTGAAAAAGGTGATTTTCAACTCTCGGACTGGACTGCTACAAATCTATTTTCTCAGGTTTTTTGGGGAGCATTATTTTGCTTGCCTTTTGGGTTTTCGTTTACCGCATTGCGATTTTCTACCCTCACTTTGGGGTTAATCGGTGTGGTAACAACTTATGGACTGTTGAAAGAAGTCAATTCAAGTTATAAATTTTCTGTTTTGGGAGCTTTGCTGGTTGCGATTAATCCCATATATTTTCAACTGTCTAATACTTTCATGAATGATGTGCCTTTTTTTGCTTTTACAACTGTAGCTTTATATTTTTTATTGCGTGGGCTTAAATATGATTCAAATATTGAAATTACCTTTGGCATTTTGATGGCTTGCGTTGCCATCCTAGCGCGTCAAGCGGGATTAGCGATTCCTTTGGCATTTGGATGTGCATACATCATGAAAAAAGGAATCAGAATATCTAATATTGTTAGAGGCTTTTGCCCAGCGTTACTAGGAATTGCGCTCCAATTCACCTATCAAAAATGGTTGCAATTAACCATGCGATCGCCCTATGCTTACGGCGACCAAATTAAAACTTTATTGAAGGAATTTTCTGAAGGTATTCAAAATATATTTTCCAATTATACTACAATAAGCTTATACTCTTTAATTTATTTAGGTCTGTTCATTTTTCCTTTATTAACAATAGTCTTTTACAGAAATTTTAAGCAATTTTCTGCTCGAAAACAAAAGATATTTCTTATAGCTTCGTCATTTTTTTTTGTTGTAGTAATGCAGAGATTAGTTTCAAGAAATAGAATAATGCCATTGGTGGGCAATGTATTGGTTGATTTTGGGCTTGGCCCTGTAGGATTGATCAACAGTTATCTACCTCAAGCCCCAAGAATTTTCTGGATAGTTGCAACAGCTATAGGGGTTGTTGGCGCTGCTTTATTACTTCAGTATTTATTTTTGGCTATAATACAAATTTTGGCTGGAGATTCAAGCTCTGAAACCGGAGAAAAAAAATGGGTTACTACATTCATTCTTTCTTTTGTAGTCATTTATTTCTTTCCTCTTGGTTTGCTGGGATTAAGCTCGCAGGGTTTTTACGATCGATATCTGATTGTTTTATTGCCGTTCCTGATGATGACGGTTTTGGTTTGTAGAGCAAAAATTAGCGAAAATGTAAGTTACAGGCTGATGCCTCTAGTTTTGATAATGATGTTAATCGGCGGAGGATTCACCATCGCAGCAACTCACGATTACTTATCGTCGAATCGAGTAGTTTGGCAAGCATTAAATAACTTGATGCAAGAATCTCAGATATCACCTGACCGGATCGACGGGGGATTTGAATTTAATGGCTGGTATTTATGCAATCATAAGAATCGTGTGAGTTCGGATAAAGCCATTAATTTTTCTTGCTTGTGGGGGGATAAAAATGATGATTACGCGATCGCATTTAGACCTGTAAACGGTTATAAGGAAGTCAAACGATATCCATTTAGTAGCTGGATGCCTTTTACACAAAGGAACGTTTTGGTATTGCAAAAAATCAAATAGCGATTCTGTAACAGGCTAATTTCTATGAACGAACAACATCCTGATCGAGCAACGATTCCACCAGTTCCAGAGCGAGTAACTCGCCCCCTGTGGTCGGTGATGATTCCGACCTATAATTGTGCCAATTATCTGCGCGAGACATTGGCGAGCGTGTTAGTCCAAGATCCTGGCGCTGAAGTGATGCAGATTCAGGTAGTTGACGATCGCTCTACCCAGGACGATCCAAGAGCAGTGGTGGAAGAATTGGGAGGTGGGCGCGTGGAGTTTTACCAACAGCCGCAGAATGTAGGCTATATCAAAAATTTTGCCACCTGCTTGCAGCGATCGCGCGGACACCTAATCCACCTGCTCCACGGTGACGATTGCGTGATGGATGGCTTCTATCGCAAAATCCAAGCCCTATTCGAGCAATATCCACAAATAGGCGCTGCCTTTTGCCGCCAAATTATTATGGACGATTGGGGACATTGGCAGCGTTTCATACCTCTGGAGCAAAACGAAAGCGGGGTTTTAAATAATTGGTTGGAGCGAATTGCTACCGAACTAACGCTGCAAACTCCCGCGATGGTTGTCCGGCGGGAGGTTTACGAACAACTCGGTGGGTTTGATTGTCGCATGAAAAGCTGCGGCGAGGATTGGGAAATGTGGGTACGAATTGCCGCCCAATATTCAATCGCTTACGAAGTCGAGCCATTAGTACTTTACCGCGATCGCTCGAATTCCATCACCAAACGCTCGATCCGCACGGGTCAAAATATTCGAGATGTCCGCATGGCGACGCAGATTACTCGTACTTATTTACCCCCAAATATTGCTGGGGAACTATCCCGTAAAGCCGGATCGAGTTGGGCTGATTGGGCTTTTTATATCGCTGGACAGATGATTGATAAGGGCGATGTTGTGGCAGCGATCGCTCAGATTCGTGAAGGACTTTTGTGCAGCCATAATCCGGCAGAAATCGCCTTAGCAGTTTGGTTAATGCTCAGGACGAGTAAAAAGTGGCTCCAGCAGACGCTACTCCCAGACTCCTTATTCAAAGGCGAAAAAAATTTGGCAGCAGAAGAAATGAGATGCCATGATACTAATTGAGTCGGACTGGCAGGGAGAGGTTCGCCCTATGGCTGACAAAATGGAACCAGCGATCGCTCTTTTACCTTGGGGCGATGTTTGGGAAGACTTTTTAGACAGCATCGGCGTTTCTCTGGAAACTTTCTGCACCGAAGGCCCAGGTGGCTGGATGCTAGGTTATATGGATGGCTTGCGGCGAGTCGGAGTCCGAACCGTCCTGATCTTAATCTCGGCTCGCGTGGATGCACCAGTGCGCTATCAACACGCCCCCACGGGCGCGACAATAACCGTCCTGCCCGTACCCAAAGGTTACCGCGCCATTCGCCGCCAGATGCTCAACCCCAATCCCTATTTATCGTCTGGGAGTTTTGAAGATGTTTTAGGCGACGTGGGCGGAGTTCGCCGTATTTGGTTGCAAATTCTCTATCATGTGGCCCCTTATCTCGCCACGCCCCTGGGGCTGCTGGCTGAAGAACTGCGGCGCGAGAATTGCAGTGCCATTTTTTGCCAGGATTACGAATCTGCACGCTTTGATGCTTGCGTATTGTTGGGACGATTGATGGGTTTGCCTGTGTTCGCAACCTTCCAGAGCGGTTCTTACGATCCGAACCCGTTAGGGCGACGGCTGCGACGATTGACAATGCCAGCTTGTGGGGGTTTAGCGATTGGGCCTGAAACTGAAATTCAGCGAGTTTGCCAAGTCTATCATCTGCCACCCGACAAAACCGCACAAATTTTCAACCCCATAGATTTGGGTCTATGGAATGGAACTGACCGCGACGAGGTGCGGGAGAAGTTGGGTATTCCAACAGACGCTCAGGTGGTAGTGTGGCACGGGCGAGTCGAATTTCATACAAAACGTTTGGATATTTTGTTAGATGCCTGGGAGCAGATTTGTTGCGAACGGACAGATCGAGATCTGCGGCTGCATTTAATGGGAACGGGTCAAGACGCAGAAAAATTGCGCGATCGCATCGAGGCGCTGCCAATAAAAAATGTCTTATGGGTGGATAAATATGTCACAGACCGCAACGAAATCCAACGTTTTCTCTGTGCTGGAGATGTTTATGCTTTTCCCTCGATGTACGAGGGCTTTCCAGTCGCACCAATTGAAGCAATGGCTTGCGGCTTGCCTTTGGTTGCCGCCGCAGCCTCTGGAGTTCCGGATATCTTGAAGGACGGCGAAGCTTCAGGCGGGCTAGTAGTGCAGCGCTCTGATGTAGCAGCGTTTACACAGGCTTTGGGTCGGATTCTCGACGACCCGGATTGGGGGCGCGAGTTGGGCAAGCGGGCTAGACGGCGTGTCGAGGAGTACTTTTCGTTGGAGGTTGTGGGGCGACAATTACGCAACTTGATGTTTAAATCGGGCGGGTAATGAAACTTTGGAGGTAGCAGCAAGCTGAATGAAAATATCTTCCCGAACCCAATCTTATCTGCTAATAGCAATTCTGATCGTCGCAGCAATTTTGCGCCTCGATCAAATTAAGCAACCCTTCATAGATTATTTCAGTTGGCGAGAAGCCAGCACGGCGATGATGGCGGATAACTTCTACCGCCGCAACTGGAATATCTTTTACCCAGAGATTAGCTGGGATGGCCCAGGCCCTAGTTATAACGGACGGGAGTTTCAAACTGTTAGCTATATTGCTGCATTGCTCTATGTTCTCGTTGGTCAACATGACTGGGTTGGGCGTTCTGTAGCAGTAATGTTTGGTTTGTGGGGTATCTTTGCGCTTTATAAACTCATCAGTTCTGTTTGGGATCGAGAACGCGCGCTGATGGGAGCGGCAGTGATGGCGCTGTTACCTGGAAGTATTTATATCGAACGTCAATTTCTCCCCGATCCCGCAATGGTTGCCCTGGTTACAACTAGCTGCTGGCTTTTAGTTGCCTACTGCAAAACGGAACGCCTGCAATATTTGTTACTTGCTACTGGCATTGCTACCTGGGGCATTTTAACGAAACTGACTGGCTTAATTGTCGGGTTTCCCATGATTTATGCCATGTTCGCCATCCAGGGTTACAAGCGAATATTGCAGCCGAAAAAGCTAATTACAATCGCTATGGCGACAGTATGCAGCCTCGCGTTAATTATTGCCTACTACCTCTGGGCGAGATATCTTTACCTGACTTATCCGCCACACCACTTTGCCGGAGCCGGAAGTTGGCTTTGGGATCAAGGCTTAGCTAAATGGTTGAGCGAACAATATTACCTACCAAAAGTGTATGAGAGTTTTAAGAGCTGGCTCTGGACAAAGCCTGTAATTGTCCTTGTTTTTGTTGGTATCCTGCTTCGCCCTCCCCAATGGAATGGTAATTCTGAGTCCGAGCAACCATTAAAAGACACTTATGGTAAAGCACCGTGGTTGTTTCACTGGTGGGTGCTTGGGGTGGCGATGTATTACTTCATTGGAGCGAAGCATCTTGTCGATCAGCCCTACAATTTTCACTTGATTAACCCAGCAGCGGCGGCACTGGCAGGACATGCGATTTTGGCGTTAGCGAAGCTTTCGGCAAAAATCGCATCCTTCGCGCATCAAAGCGCGCGATCGCCAGCTGCACTAGCAGCGATCGCAGCCATCCTGCTGATGATCGGTGGAGTTGGGCATCGCAATTTGTGGATTATGTACCACCCCTACGCTGAGCAAAGCCACAAACTAGGATTAGCACTGCGCCAAATCAGCCAACCAGGCGACCTTGTTGCCACCATACCCAATGAAATTGGCAATCCGATTGCCATCTACTACAGCCAGCGTCGTGGGTGGGTTTTTCCACCTGCTTGGCCCGATGTCGTATGGTGGGATGAAATACCCCCAGGAGATGACAAAATTTTAATTTCCCTATTAGATCAAATTCGCAGTAAGGGAGCAGATTGGTTAGGCATTGTCAAGCCGCAAAAAAACAAGTTGCAAAAGAACACTCCTAAATTCATCGAGTACCTCGCTCGCACTTGCGAACTGAAGCAAGAAAGCCCAGATTGGCTAATTTATCGCATCCTCCCCCAGAAGCAATGAACGAACAACATCCCTATTGCGCAACGCTTCCACCCGTCCCAGAGGGGGTATCTCGCCCCCTCTGGTCGGTGATGATTCCCACCTATAATTGTGCCAAGTATCTGCGCCAAACACTGGCTAGCGTTCTCGCCCAAGATCCTGGTTCTGAAGTGATGCAGATTGAAGTAGTTGACGATCGCTCAACCCAGGACGATCCAGCGGCGGTGGTTGAAGAATTAGGAGGGGGGCGTGTGGGGTTCTATCGGCAAGCACAAAATGTCGGTCATGTCAAGAATTTTCAAACTTGTTTAGAGCGATCGCGCGGACACCTAATTCATCTTCTGCACGGTGACGACTGCGTCCGCCCTGGCTTTTACCGTAAGCTGCAACAAGCATTCGAGCAAAAGCCAGAAATAGGCGCTGCCTTCTGTCGTCAGATTTTGATGGATGAGCAAAGTCATTGGCAAAATCCCACCTGGTTGGAGCAACAAGAAAGTGGCATTCTCAGTAATTGGTTAGAGCGAATCGCAGTTGAACAGCGCATTCAAACCCCTTCAATTGTTGTGCGGCGCGAGGTATACGAAAAGCTTGGTGGGTTTGATAATCGTTTATCCTGGTGTGAGGATTGGGAAATGTGGGTACGCATCGCCGCAAACTACCCAGTTTGGTACGAAGTGGAGCCGCTAGCGCTATACCGAATGCACTCCAATTCCAGTAGCGGACGTCACATGCGTACAGGTGAAAACATGCGGGACGTGCGTCGGGCAATTGAGATTTTTCAACCCTATCTGCCCCAAACAAATGCTAGCCAACTCGTCAATCAAGCGAGAGTAAACTGGGCATTAGACGCGATTGGATACACCATCCCCCAAATGCTCGATCGAGGAGATTTAGCTGCGGCAACCATTCAAATTCAAGAAGCCCTAAAGTGTAGTCGTTCCTTAAAAGTCATTCGGAGTTTAATACCCCTGATTTTGCGGATGGGGAAACAATTAATACTTAGGCAATTAAAAAGCAATTTCCGTGCAATCCTGAATGGTTGAGAAAATGTTTTTGAGCAAGTAATGAGTAAGGATGCCCTGATGAACAAACCCCTAGTTTCTTGTATCATTATCTTTTTCAATGGTGAGAAGTTTTTTGAGGAAGCCATTGAAAGCGTATTTGCTCAAACCTATGACAACTGGGAACTATTACTAGCCGATGACGGCTCAAGCGATCGCACTACTGCTATTGCTCAAGCCTATGCTCAAAAATACCCCGACAAAGTGCGCTATCTTGAACACGAAAACCATCAAAATCGTGGCATGAGTGCGACTCGCAACTTAGGCATTCGTAACGCCAAAGGTCAATACATCGCTTTTCTGGATGCAGATGATGTCTGGTTGCCCCAAAAATTAGATCGGCAGGTTGAAATCATAGAATCCGAGCCTGATGTGGCGATGGTTTATGGGCGCAGTAAATATTGGTTAAGCTGGACAGGCAACCCTGATGACATTCAAAAAGACTACATTCCCGATGCCTATCTTGCACCCCAAATCTATCACCCGCCAACGCTTTTAACGCAATGCTATCCATTGGGACATGCTACGCCCCCACCACCTTCTGATATTATGTTACGACGGGAAAGTATCGAACGTCTGGGCGGATTTGAGGCGGGCTTCCAGGGGATCTACCAGTTATACGAAGATCAAGCTTTTTTTGCTAAGCTTTATCTTCAATATCCCGTTCTTGTTTCAGGTGAGTGTTGGGATAAATATCGGTTACACCCAGATTCTTGCGGTTCAGTTGTCAACAAATCTGGAAAATACCAGATTGTTCGTCAGTTTTTCTTGAACTGGCTTGAAAATTATTTATCTGCTGATAAAATCCAAGACGCTCAAGTCTGGAAGGCACTTAACAATGCATTATTGGCCTATCGCAATCCCACATTGTTTAAGATCAAAAAACTGACTGAGCGTTCGATTGGGCGAATACGAGGGTTAGTGAAATCGTTGATCCCAAAATATTAGGTTGCATCAATTAATTATTAGGAGATTTTTAGCGTGAATTTAGATCAAATAGCAAAGCGGACATTGCCAGACACTGCCTACCAATGGCTCAAAACTAAATTGCACGCTTATAGCCTCCGCCCACCTTTGGGAATGGTGCGATGGGGCGATTTGCGACGCACAACACCGATTAGCTCAAATTGGGGCTTGGATCGCGGAGTGCCGATCGATCGCTACTACATCGAGAACTTTTTGTCCCGCCATTCTCAAGATGTTCGCGGGCGCGTGCTGGCAATTGGCGACTCCTACTACACTTACAAATTTGGCGGCGCAAACGTAACTCAAAGTGATGTACTTCACGTCGAAGAAGGGAACCCAGAAGCAACAATTGTAGGGGATTTAACTGATGCTCCTCAGATTCCCTCCGATACTTTTGATTGCTTTATCTTAGTGCAAACTCTTCAGCTAATATATGAAGTGCGGCTGGCAATCAAAACTGCCTATCGAATTCTGAAACCCGGTGGTGTTTTGCTCGTTACTATTCCTGGCATTACCTCATTAAACGATAGTGATTGGAGTAAATGTTGGTGCTGGAATTTCACAACTCTATCGGCAAAACGAATGTTTGAAGAAGTCTTTCCCCCCGAAAATATTGAGATTGAAAGTTTTGGTAATGTCTTGTCAGCCACAGCATTTATACAAGGGTTGAGTACCCAAGAAATCCGAACTGATGAGTTAGATTATTGCGATCCTAGCTATCCAGTGGCAATTACCATTCGGGCAGTAAAACCCAAGGCATTAACATGAATCTCTTTAAGAATGCTGTTGAAAAAATCCAAAAGCGATTCTCAGCCCAAAAAGCACTTATATTGATGTATCACAGAATCGTCAAAGTAGATTTTGATCCCTGGTGTCTTTGTGTCACACCAGAAAACTTCGCCCAACAACTAGAAGTGTTAACTAAATATGCCCATCCCATTAGCCTCAAACAATTCGTTCAAGCGCATCAGGATGGCAACATACCAGAAAGAGCAGTAGTTGTCACCTTTGACGACGGTTATGCAGATAATCTCTATCATGCCAAACCAATACTAGAGTCCTATGGTATACCAGCAACTATCTTTATCACAACTGGCTATATCGGAGGGGAGCGTGAGTTTTGGTGGGATGAATTAGAGCGTTTGTTGCTACACCCGACAAAGTTACCAGAAAAACTAAGTCTTAGTATTGATGGCAAGATTCATCAATGGGACGTAGGTCAAGCTGCTAATTATAGTCAAGAAGATTATCTACGAGATAGTAAGTTTGAGCCTTGGAAAGCAAAACCAAACTCTCGACTATTTTTCTTTTACTGTGTTTGGGATAAGATGCGATCGCTCTCGGACAAAGAACAGTTTCGCATCCTCCAAGATATCCAATCCTGGAGTAACTCCGAACAGAGTTCATCCCCATCCTATCGTCCTCTATCTTCTGAAGAATTAATTGCTCTAGGAGCGGGCAATCTCATAGAAATTGGCGCACACACAGTTACCCATCCTTGTCTTGCCGAACATTCAGAACCCATTCAATTAAATGAGATTCAAGAGAGCAAAATTTTCTTGGAAAAATTGCTCAATTATCCCATAAAGAGTTTTTCCTATCCTTTTGGAAATCGCTCCGCTCAAACAGTTGAGCTAGCCCAAAGTCTTGGGTTTGACTCTGCCTGTTCTACCGTCGAGGATAGTGCTTGGGAAAAAAGCGATCGCTTTCAATTGCCTCGCTTTGCCGTAAAAAACTGGAATGGAGAACAATTTGCCAAACAACTATCGAGGTGGTTTTATGCTTGAGCAGACAAATAAAAAACCGCTAGTTTCTTGCATTATTATATTTTTTAATGCGGGTGAAAAATTCTTCATTGAGGCCATAGAAAGTATATTCGCTCAAACCTATGATAACTGGGAACTTTTTCTAGCAGATGACGGCTCAACCGATGAAAGCACTTCGGTAGCCTTAAAATATGCCCAGAAGTATCCCGAAAAAGTTTATTATCTAGAGCATGAACAACATCAAAATCGGGGTATGAGCGCGACTCGCAATCTAGGTATTCGCCATGCTAAAGGAGAATACATTGCTTTTCTCGATGCTGATGATGTCTGGCTGCCACATAAATTAGAACAGCAAATAAACATTATTGATCAGTATCCAGAGGCTGCTATGCTATACGGTAGAACTCAGTTTTGGTTCAGTTGGTCTGCTGATAACCCCTGCCGGTCGATATTTTCTTTGGCGGAAAACGAGCAAGATCCAATGACAATAACTAGCATTAAATTCGATCAACTTATCGCGCCACCGACGCAGCTTCTTCTCTATTTACAAGATAGAAACATTTATCCTTGTTCGTGCAGTATGATAGTCCGCAGTTCTACATTTAAAGCTCTTGGAGGGTTTGAAGAGGACTTCAGAAACGCCAATGAGGATATGGTTTTCCACTCGAAGGTTTTTTTGAAATATCCTGTATACGTTTCTAGCGAGTGTTGGGATCGATACCGAATGCATCCGGATAGTTACTGGCGAACTGCATGGAGAGAAGGAAAAGGGCGTGAAGCCGAACAAGTTGGACGATTCAAATACCTAACTTGGTTAGAAAAATATTTGGTTGAGCAAGAAATAAAAAATACTCTGGTTTGGAAAAAACTTAACCAAGCATTTTTCCCCTATAGGCATCCAAGACTGTTCCGATTGCTGAAAACTATTCAATATCCTTTCGTGCTATCAAGGGACATATATAGAAAGGCAAGGAAAATGCTGAACTCGGCTTTGGTCGAGATTCGTTAAAAAATTGACAAGTACTAGATTATTGCTAATAAAATAGCTAGAACCATGAAAGTTTCTATCCTAATCAGAACAAAGAATGAAGAAGCAGCGATCGCTAAGACTCTTAATATTATCAAAAGTCAAACTCTTCAACCCTATGATATTATTGTCGTTGACTCTGGCTCTACCGATCAAACAGTAGAAATTGTGCGCCAATGGCAAAACATTAACTTGCTCCAGATTAAGAGCGAAGATTTCACTTATGGAAAATCTTTAAACATTGGCTTCGAGGCAGCCAAAGGAGATGTTGTTATTTCTCTAAGCGCTCATGCATTTCCCAAAGATACAGATTGGCTGGAGATGCTAGTAAAACCATTTAACGATGCGAATGTGGCAGCTACCTATGGCAGACAGCTACCGCATTTAGATGCTTGGCCTCCAGTACAGAGAGACTACTTATCATACTATGGCGACAGCATTCGAGTGCAAAATGATGCAAAAGATCCTGCAAACTTCTGCTTTTCTAATTCCAACTCAGCAGTACGTCGCAGTATATGGGAAATCCAACCATTTCATGCAACTCTATCCTATGCTGAGGATCAAGAATGGGCTGCTAATGTACTTCGCCTTGGATATAAAATTATCTATGAACCCCAAGCAACTGTTTACCATTCCCATAATGAATCTTTTTCAAAAGTTTACTTACGGTCTTATAACGAACATCGGGCTTACAAACAGCTTTACGGTGGCGATAAAAATATGATTAATACTGCGATCGCATGGTATTATTTAGTCAAGGAAGATATCAAATTTATCTTGAAAAGCAATAGCGATATGAAGTGGATCGTTTTGAGTCCAGCATATCGACTTTTTTATATACTTGGAAAGCTTAAGGCTTTTCACTCAATCTAATCTATATGCGATAACCATCAGATTCCCAAGCTACTATTGAGCCAAATAATCGCGTTTTTAATTTTACTTACCAAGATCTTTCTCAAAATACATGAAAGCATTAATAATTATTCCCTCAACTAAACGTGGTGGAGTCGAAGAATATAGCTTAAAAATTGCCAAAACTGCTACTCAAGCCAAATGGGAAGTTAATGTAGCATTTCCTCCAACTGAAGGTATAAATTCTTTGATTGGAGATTTAACTCAAGCGGGAATTAGTTATTACCCTTTAAGTATTGCAGAAACAGATATTCCTAGTTTTCTGGAAATCAGTAACAAGCATCAGTCTTTAATGCCGATTTTGAAAGAGTTAATTATTCCTCGTGTCAAATTTGATTTAAGTAAAATACCTCATTTTTTCAAAACTCTACTTTTGTTAATTAAGCTTAAACCCAATGTTGTTATGATTGTTCTTCCCTGGCCTGATTTTGGCTTAGGAAGTATTCTCGCTTGTGGTTTCTTACAAATTCCAACATTTGTCGTTTTTCAGTTAGTACCCTATCCCCTAGCATTAAGTACAATTAAATTAAAATTATATCATTGGGCGCATCACAGAAAGCAGCAATGGGTTGGAGTTTCTCTGAGTAATTGTCAGTCTATTAGTCAATCATTTCAAATTCCTAAAGAACAAGTATCTTGTATTTATAATGGCGCTGAAATTAAAGCAGAATTAGTTGAAGATATTAGCCAGCTACGCTATCAAGTTAGAAAAGAATTAAACTTATCTGAGGATACTAAAATTGCTCTCACCGTCGCGCGTTTAAGTAAGCAAAAAGGACATGATTTTTTAATTCCGGCTATTCCTCATTTAACGAAAGAATTTCCCGAGCTAAAATTTGTTTGGGTAGGAGATGGCGAAGAAAAACAATCCTTGCTTAGTTTACTCAAAGAATATAAAATTACAGAACAGGTTTTATGCTTGGGTTATCGGTCGGATATTCCGAGATTATTACAAGCGGCTGACTTATTTGTGTTTCCTACTTATTATGAAGGACAACCATTTGCATTACTCGAAGCAATGGCTTATGGCTTACCCGTAGTTACAACTATTACTGATGGTATTCCCGAAGTAATTGAACATAAAGTTCACGGTTTATTGATTCGTAAGGGGGATAGTTGCGATCTACTAGAAGCAATCCGTTGGGCTTTACACAATTATAATCTAATGCAAATCATGGCTCAAAATGCCCAATTAAGAGTCAAAGATTTTTCAGAGGAGAAAATGCTTAAACAAACCTTGGAGTTATTACAAAAATTAAGCTTTACTAATTAAAATGGTTAACTATCCCTCAACTGATAATGCGCCTTTAGTCTCGGTAATTATCCCTGCTTACAATGCCCAGAGATTTATTGAGAGAACTTTAAAATCAGTTCTCGCTCAGACTTATCATAATCTTGAAGTAATAGTAGTCGATGATGGCTCTCAAGATCGAACTGCTGAAATAGTTCAGTCAATTGCGAAACTTGATCGGCGAGTTAAGCTGTTGCAACAGCCTAACGCTGGAGTAGCAGCAGCGCGTAATTTAGGAATCCAAAAGTCTACAGGAGAATTTATTGCGCCAATTGATGCAGATGACATTTGGTATCCTGAGAATATAGAAAAACAGGTAAAGTGTATAATTAACTCGGATTCTTCAGTCGGTCTTGTATATTCTTGGTCAGTTGATATTAATGAAGATGATTTTCTCACAGGTGGTTTTCATGCTTCAGAACAGAAAGGGAAAGTTTATCTACCATTATTATGCCGCAATTTTATAGGTAATGGTAGTGCTGTTTTAATCCGCAAAACTTGTTTAGAAAAAGTGGGTGGCTATAATAATAAAGAGTTGAAAGATGAACATTCTCATGGTTCTGAAGATTGGGAACTTTACCTGCGTATTGCTGAATGTTATCAATTTGGAGTATTACCAGAGTTTCTGATTGGATATCGTAAAAATTCTTTGAGTACATCTTATAAGGATGCATCTATGGTAAAATTTTATGAGTTACTGATGCAGATGGTTCGGCAAAAACATCCAGAAATTCCTGAGCAAATTTATCATTGGTCTGGTAGTAACTTTTATCTTTATTTAGCTTATCAAAGTTTTCACTCCAGCAAACATTCCAATAGTTTAGCTTTGTTGTATAAATCTTTCCATCTAGATTTAAGCATGACACTTTTACGTCACGATATCTATATTTTAACTATGAAAAATTTATATCAAATGTTTATGCAATATATAAAATATGGTTTTTTATCTAAATACTTTTATCGTAATGAAATAGAGATTCGTGCTACAAAAAACACTATAAATTTGACTTTAAATGATATGTATAAACTGGTCAAAATCAGAAAATTAGTTCCTTACAAAATGTATGAAAAATACCGATTTCAAAAATTAGATAAAAACTCATAATTAAAGTTAACCAGTAAATGACTTTGACTCGATCTATGACTATTCCTAAAATTCGGACTCTTTTTATTACAAAAATGACATATCCGCCATTAGGTGGTGTGCCGATGCGTAATTGGCAAAATATTAATATAATGATGAATTTTGGCCCGGTTGCAGTATTTTCAGTGTTTAATGAGGACTCTAGCAATGAAGCGATTGAAGGTGTAACTATCTGGCATCATTATAATGTTGCTAAACATCCTTCACTTTGGCTAAGGTTGCAACGTGGTATTTGGTGGTTACGCCTACTAGGATTAAATGATTACTGGGCATATATCCAGCCTGCGGCAGCACAATTAAACGAGATAATGAAAAGCTTTCAGCCTGATGTAGTCATCATTGAGGAATTATGGCTATATCACTATTTATCAGTTGTGCAAAAGTATCAATGTAAAATTATTTTTGATCAGCATAATGTGGAGGCTGCTCTTTTTGAAACACTCAGATGTTCTGTTGCCAGTGTCAGAAGTTGGGCTAGAAAAAAATTGCATCTTCCCCAAATCAAGTTTACAGAAAATGATTTAATTAGAAAATCAGATCAAGTATGGGTTTGTAGCGAACAAGATAAAAATTCGTTAGAGAATTTATATGGAAAAATTCCTCATGGTTATTTAGTGCCTAATGGGATTAATTTAAAATATTATGATTGTGTACGTTTGGGTGAATGTGAACCGGCAATTGGATTAGAAAAAAGCCAATTAAATATCCTATTTACTGGGCATTTTGGCTATGTTCCAAATAGCGAAGCGGCTGAGTTACTAATTAACCAAATCTATCCAAAACTGCGAGAAGTCTATCCCGATAGCCGCCTGCTATTAGTGGGGCGTGGTGCAACTCAATTTATGTATGATGCAGCGCAACAAAATTCTAATATTATCGTCACAGGAGAGGTGGAAGATATTAGACCTTATCTAGCTGCTGCAAGTGTTATGATTGTGCCTCTTTATAAAGGAGGGGGAACAAGGTTTAAAATTTTAGAAGCCTTTGCCGCAGGTTGTCCGGTAGTCAGTACCACTAAAGGGGCTGAAGGTTTAAACGCTGAAAATGGTGTACATTTATTACTAGGCGATGATGTGGACACTATGACTAAGGCTATTGTCCAACTTTGGTTAGACCGTCCCTTACAGGAAAAATTGGCAAATAATGCTTATGATTTAGTAAGAGCAAAATATTCTTGGGAAGCGGTAGCTGAAAATATTAAATTGGCTATTGCCGCTCTAAGCAAACATAAATAACGTGGGTGATTGGAGCGGCAAAAAATGTTATTTGCCTAATCTCTGATGTCATTAATTATTTTAAATAAATTATTTTATTGGGTAATATTCACACATCTGACCTAAAAAATAGTATAATTAAATTAACAAATCACCAATAACATTGAATTATAGTTGATCGGTATAGAATCATGCATTTTATTGTTACGGGTGGCTCTGGCTTCATTGGTTCTCACGTTACCGAACAGCTTTTATCAGAAGGCTACAAGGTCACAGTCGTTGATAATCTGACGACAGGTCGGCTACAAAATTTAACCAAGCATCCTCGTCTCAAATTCCTCAAAAAAGACATTTCTGCCTGTAAAGCAGAAGATTTTCCAGCTCAAATTGATGGTATTGCCCATTTAGCTGCAACTCCCTCGGTGACAGAATCGTGGTTGCATCCCCTAAAGGCTCATAATAACAATATTTCTGCAACGATTTCTGTAATTGAGCTAATTCAGGCTTTAAAAATTCCTCGTCTAGTTTTTGCCAGTTCTGCTGCGGTTTATGGTAACCCTATTCAAGTGCCGATCTCAGAAGATCATCCTACTTCCCCACTTTCTCCCTACGGCTTGCAAAAACTGGTGTGCGAACAGTATGCCAATTTGTTTGCTAAATCCTTTGATTTTTCGTTTGTAGGGTTACGCATGTTTAACGTGTTTGGTCCCCGCCAAGTTCCTAACTCGCCCTACTCTGGGGTGATATCGATTTTTGTGTCAGCGATGCAGCAGAATTTGCCGATTACTATCTATGGGGATGGGACTCAAACGCGGGATTTTGTGTATGTTAAAGATGTGGCGATCGCATTCACCAAAGCCTTAACTCTCCCCCTTGTTCCTGGTTCCTGCTTAAGTTGCAATCTAGGCACCGGCAAAGCTATAACTCTGCTCCAACTTGTTGACATCTTAAAAGGTCTATTTCCTGACTGGAAATCCCAAGTTAAGCTTGCTCCTAAACGTTTAGGGGATATCCAACATTCACTCGCTGATATTTCCAAAATATCCTCAGTTCTCAACTTTGAGCCTCAGTGGTCGCTAGAATCTGCTATGCCTTTTTTAGTAAGTTTTTATCAATAATTATTTTCGCTCCTGCTTTTATTTGCACTTGGCGTGATAAAATTAAAACTTAATGAGAAAAAGGTGAAAATCAAAAGTTGAAAAAATGCTTTATTTCATTATAACTTGGACTTGTCTAACTATCGTTTTATTTTTGCTGGGAATAAATCTGCTGAGGATTTGTAAAGCAGACTGTTTTGATCGCAGAGGCGATCGCGCCCTAGCTGCTATCTGGCTGGGAATTGTCGGAGTGGCTCTATTATGGCTAGCTGTATCGCTGGTTTTGCCTTTATCTCCCTTAATAGGTTGGGGAGTGGCGATCGCTCTCGCAGTATTATCACTTTTTTCTCAACAGACAAGAAGGGAAATAGTTGCTTATAAGTCAATTATTTCTCCCCGTTCTATTTTAGTATTTTTGAGTTTACAACTGCTGGTAGCCATATTGACAACCCAACAAATTGTCTGGTTTGACACAGGTCTTTACCACTTGGGTTCTATACAATGGTTGTCTAAATTTGGTGCAGTTTATGGAGTGGCATTAATTAATCCAAAATTTGGTTTTACCTCATCTTGGTTTGCATTTTCTGCACCTTTAATTCCCGATTTTGTGGGAAATAGAGTCGGAGCGATCGCTAATGGTTTTGTTTTCTTGATAGCGGTTATTCATTGGATAATTACCCTAACTCGGCTGCTGAAAAATCAAGCTCGATTACCCGATTGGTTTTACTTCGTCTATGCAGGTATACTTATTGGAGTTTATTTTGTCACAACATTCACCGGATCGCCGATTTTAATCTCCTTTTCCCCTGATGTATCTGTGAATTTTTTGATTGGGGTAATCGCCTGGACTATTCTTTTTATTTATCAAATCAAATCGGTTTCAATTAATTCTATTTGCCATCGCATTATCCCATTGCTCGTTGCATGTGGAACTGTTGCCATTAAGCTTAGCGCTCTACCGCTTCTACCGGCAACCCTGCTTTTTTATTCTGGTGTAAAACCAGTTAAGTTTCAGCGATTATTTTGGGGAATAGCCTTGATTATTTTGCTACTATTACCTGTAAATTTAGTGGCAATAAAAACAGCCGCATGTCCCCTATATCCATCTAAATTCATGTGTTTAGATCTTCCTTGGTCTGTTCCGGCAGAGTCAACCAAAGAAGAAGCTGGGGAAATCCAGTTTTTGGGTGAATTAGCTCAAGAAAAATCGGGGATTCTTCAGGTGATTTTAGCATACTGGAAATTGTTAGATGACAACGAATTTAAAATTATAATTTTATTACTAGCTTTATCGCTGATTTTTTCAGGTTTAATCATAAAAAATAGTTCGGGCGAGAAATGGCTCATATTAATAGGAATTTTGGGCATGACCTTCATTATAACTCAAAGTCCTTTACTAAGATTTGGGATCGGTTATTTTATTGTGATTCCTTCCTTATTTATTGCCGAAGTAGGACAAATTCAGTTATCTAAAATTCAGCCTCTAATTAACCAAAAACAGCTGCGGGTTCAATTGAGGAGATCTGAGAAAATTGTCCCGTTAGTTCTATTATTTATAGCCGGGACAATCGCCGTGCAAAATGATGTTAAATCTCGTTGGCTGCTTCCGGCTGACTTACCAACTGCCCAAGTTATCAAGAGAAAAGTTAATGATGTTCAATACGCCTACCCTAGAAATTGGACTGTAAAATGCTGGAAATATCCGTTACCTTGCGCTCACGTTCCTGTTCATAATGTAAAGCTTCGCGATCCCGAACGTGGGATTGGAGGAGGTTTTGTTAATACAAAATCAGGTCAAAAATACTTGGACTGAAGAAACTGCGATCGCTTGACTTAGGCAAAGAAACCCGGTTTCTAGTTTGATACTAAGAAACCGGGTTTCTCACCCCTAGCCCCTGGTGACTATCTAGGTCTGTAGCCAGTATCTTGAATATAATCGCGACTGGCGCGCGCCGGATCGACCCCTTCGTTGCGAACCCGACGGCGCAAGTCACCGATATCTGGAGAGGCTTTCACCGCTTCATCGCCGCTAATCTTGCCCATTAGTACCAAATCGCACAGTGCTTGGTTGAGGACTTGCATTCCCTCATCGGAACCATTTTCGATTAAGTGGAAAGCTTCTTCATCGTTACCCTTGGCGATGAAATCTTGCATCGCCGGAGTATTGATTAAGATTTCGTGCGCCGCACAGCGCCGTCCATCGGTTGTCTGAAGCAAGATTTGGGCAACAACTGCGATCAAAGCCTCGGCAATCATGATCCGCTTCGATTGCTGTTCGTCGGGATTGTAGACGTTGAGCAAACGATTAACGGTATTGATGGCGCTGTTGGTGTGCAGGGTTCCAAATACCAAGTGACCTGTTTGGGCAGCTTTAAGTGCGGTGTCAATCGTGATGCGATCGCGCATTTCCCCAATCAATATCACATCTGGGTCTTCCCGCAACACCGCCCGCAGCGCATCGTGGAAATCGTGGGTGTGCAAACCTACTTCCCGCTGCGATATCAGGCACTTTTGCGACGTGTGTACAAACTCGATCGGGTCTTCAATTGTAACGATGTGTTTAGTCATCGTCTCGTTCATGTAGCGAAGCATCGCCGCAATCGAAGTTGATTTCCCCGAACCCGTTGGCCCCGTCACCAGAATCAGTCCCTGGGGACGCTGTACGATATCCTTCATCACCAAGGGCAAGGCCAAGCTATCAATCGAAGGCACATCCAGCGGGATTAACCGCAGTACCAGCGCGCCACCCAACAGCGCTTCAAAACAATTCACCCGACAGCGCACCAAACCGGGATAGTAAATCGCCGTATCCAGTTCGTGGGTGTCGGCAAAGGTTTGCCTTTGCTTAGGGTTTAAAATTTCAGCCAGATACTGTTCAAATAACTCTGGCGTCACTTTATCGTGATTTCCCAGTGGCATCATCTGACCGCGTATCCGATATCTAGGCACTTCTCCCACCCGGATGTGAATGTCAGAAGCTTGCTGACTAGCTGCGTGCCTCACCATCCTTTCAATAGACGGAACCATCTGGCGCTGGCGGGGTGGTTGTGGCTGTGCTTGAGCAGGAGGTACTGGTGGTGGCTCAGATTCGTTAAACCGGGTGCGAGGTGTTGTTGAACCGTTCATAGTCTTTTTGTTGTGGCTAGCATGTAAACTGAAACTGGTAGACCTGCCTGGAGGAGCTATAAAAACGGTAATGCTTACTAAAAAGTTCAAGCACCAATGCACAGGCCAGTCGTAACTCTATTCAAATTCTATTCAGTGTTAACACGGTTGTGGCATTTTGTTTGGCATCTTATTCAAACTTTAGAATTGTTTTGTCACAAAAACTACAGATTTATATCTAATTATGTGATATGAAAATCTTTGCTCGGATGGCAGACTGGTTAGAAACTCGTTGGGTGAACCCCGATTATAGCGGTTGGGTGTTTTTAGGGTTCGCCCTGAGCTTCCTTGGTTCGGCGATCAATACAATGGCTGGATGGCTGTATGTTATCAGCGGGATTAGTTTTGCGCTGTTGATCGTGGCTGCAGTGTTACCAGTGCGATCGCTCAAAGGCATCTCTATCCAACGATACCCCATCCAACCCGTCAGCGCAGGCGACCACATCAACATTGAATTAGAAATCAAAAATCAGAGCAACCAACCGAAAACCCTACTGCAAGTACAAGATACAATCCCTTTTATCCTGGGTCAGCCGGTACAACAAGTCATCGAAATTATCCCGCCCCACGAAAGTTACCGCTGGGTTTACCACCACCCTACCACCCGCCGAGGCGTATATCGCTGGCACACAGTCGGGTTAAGAACTGCAACCCCTTTAGGTTTATTTTGGTGTCGGCGACAGCGGCAAGTTGCAGCGACAGCGATCGTTTATCCTACCGTATTGTCCTTGACCAGCTGTCCGTTGATGGATGAAATGGGACAACAAGAAACGCCGCAATATTACAGCCGCGATCGCAGATCTAAATCTACCACCGAAGACTTGACGCGATCGCTCAGACCCTACCGTTGGGGCGATCCCATCCGCCTCGTCCACTGGAAAACTAGCGCCCGTTACGGCGAATTAAGAGTACGGGAATTAGAAGTCTTTACCGGCTCCCAAGAACCCCTGATTTGTCTCGATAGTACATTCAATTGGCACAAAGAAGACTTTGAGGGCGCCGTCATCGCCGCCGCTTCGCTTTACTTCTACGCCAGTCGCTGTCAGTTAAACGCTAAACTCTGGACAGCAGGAACTGGTTTAGTACACGGTAACCGCGTTGTTTTAGAAGCCTTGGCATCTGTGGAAGCAGCAGAAGAAGCAAGTGCAAATAATTTACCCAATCAACCCTTAATTTGGCTGACGCAAAACCCGCAAACCCTGAAAACTCTTCCCGCTGGAAGTCGATATATCCTTTGGCCTTCACGAGAATTAACTCAGGAGAAAAATAGCACCTATCAAGACCGATCTGGCTACACAATCGATCCAGAACAACCTCTGCAACTGCAATTGCAATCCCCTCTAAGGTAGATTTTAATTGCTAATTGCTAATTGCTAATTGCTAATTGCTAATTGATCTGAGGAATATTTTCCACGACCATTAGCCATTAGCCATTAGCTATCCGCCACGAACAAATGCATAAAATATTTACATTTGTCAAGTATCAAAAAATAGGGATATTTTATCATTTGGCTAATTTTATTGAATTGTTACTGGCTGGACAAAGCTTAGAGAGATCTCTATGGACTAGAAGCACTAGGATAGAATTCAAGATATCGAGAGAGAAAGCGATCGCAATGAACACCGCCGGAACCGAAAGTAACGTATCCACCGACAAAAACTTAGAAGCAATGCGGAAATTCTCCGAACAGTACGCCAAAAGTACCGGAACTTATTTCTGCGTTGACCCCGCCGTCAC
>DNGG01000259.1:6861-7010 GCA_003486675.1 Cyanobacteria bacterium UBA11372 | reverse complement strand
GAACAAGCGACGGGATACCGCACGGGAGTTCTGTCGCCGTTGCGTTCGTAACCGCAGAATAGTTCTGGGGGACGATGATAAGGTTGATACTGAGTCATATCGATCAATCCCTGGGCTAATTCTAGGGCTTGATCGATCAATCCCAGACT
>DNGG01000259.1:0-6601 GCA_003486675.1 Cyanobacteria bacterium UBA11372 | reverse complement strand
GAACCGATATGATACCCCATCGGATTATACGCGGGGGATAAACTGCTGAGGGTGCGAATTCCCCAGCCGTTAAACATATCCGGCGCGCGCAATCGTTCGGCGACGCTATAAGCACGTTCTGGCGTCAGAATGCCCAAACTCAAACAATGCCCTGGATTAGAAGTAATGCTATCAACTCGCTGGCGATCGCCATCCAATGCCAAGGCACAAAAACCCTCGTCTTCTAGCCAAAAATCGCGATTAAACCGGGTTTTTAGCTCCCTTGCTTCTTCTTGCCACCGATCTGCTAAATCGATCCGCTTTTTCAGCCGCGCAATTTCCGCCAGACGCACTTTCGCAGCATAAACGTAACCCTGCACTTCACACAAGGAAATCGGCGGCTTGGCTAGCTGTCCTTTACGATTGACAATGCAATCACCGGAGTCTTTCCACCCTTGATTGACTAAACCGCGATTAGAACGACAGGAATAGCTGAGATAGCCAGTTTCAGCACAATTGCGGTCAATCCAATCCATCGCCGCTAACGCATGAGGCCACAACCGATCTAAAGTTTCACTATCCGCAGTCCAAGCGTAATACTCGGCATAAAGCATCAACCACAACGGCGTGGCATCTACGGTACCGTAGTAAGGCGTGTGGGGTATTTCTTGACAGCGCGCCATTTCGCCAAAGCGGATTTCGTGCAAGATTTTACCGTATTGCTCGTCGCGCCAATCATCGTCGGTTTTGCCTTGGTATTCGGCTAGGATGGTGAGGGTTTCTTTTGCGATCGCCGAATTCAACATCAAAGTTTGCGACGCTGCAATAATCGAATCGCGCCCAAACAAGGTGGAAAACCAAGGCACCCCAGCAGATAGCACCTTGTCTTTACCAAAAGTCTGCCGCAACAAGTAAGCATCTTGTTCCGCACGTTCGATTACCCGATCAAACATAGCGCGATCCGAACGGATGCGCGTACTTTGATGCACCCAATGTTGCTCTTCCATTAACTCCGCCGCCTTCGCTTGCACCAAAGTAACGGGTGCGTTGACTCGCGACACGGGGCGGTTATTATTAAACATTTGCAGCCGATAACCCAATTTAATACTTTCATGGGACTGCAACTCCAGCTGCCAAATTGCCGTGTATCCCTTAAACAAATCTGGCGTGCGATGGTGAAATTCGATGCGCGATTCCATCACCGCGCCATCCAATCCTTGGTAAGCTAGCGTTAGATTGCCCGTTTCTTCTTGAGCTGGTTTGCCCTCGCGCACCGCGCGCAACAGTTGACCTCGCTTTTGCCGCGAAAACCCCCGGACTTCAAATAAATCGACAAAATCGGCGTCAAACGTGAGGCTGAGTTCAAAACTAACCGCGCCGGTACTGTAATTACATATTTCTATTTCTGAAAACAGCGCCCCGTTGAGAACGAGTTCGCGCCGAATTCCCAAGGTATCGGCATTGATACGCCCTTCAATTTTGGGGTTCGTACACAACACCGAGAGCATAAACCCTTTATCGGCTGTGCTGTTGAGCAATACCGGCGCTCGACCTTCTATTTGCAATTCCAGGCGACTCAAAAACCGCGTATCGTTGCAAAACAGCCCCATGCTGGCTGATATGTCATCTCTTAAATTAAAATTACAAGCAATGTTCCCCAGGGTATCCGTGACTAAAAACATGTCATCGTCTTTGAGCGTAAGCGTCGGCTGGGGTTCTTCGTTAACGACGCAAGCCCACTCTGGGATGGGCAATTCCTCGGCGGGGATAAAAGTTTGACCTTCGAGTTCAATAATATTCGGTGACATTCCTAGCAGTGTTCTCTCCAATTTACGGTTTGCAAAAGACGAAATTTTGCTGACTGGGTTGCTGGTGTCAACAAAATTACACGATGGCTGATATCATGTCCGCTCGGCTCAGGCATCCCACGGGGGGCGGGTTTATCAGCACAATTCGCTTAAAATTAAACGTTTTGGGTAAAACCCGCCCCTACAAGGCTATTAACCATACAAGTCCGATCGGCACCACGGGGGGGCGGGTTGATCGACACAATTCGCTTAAAATTAAACGTTTTGGGGAAAACCCGCCCCTACTTGAGCTGACTTGTTTCATCAATCTATTGATAGCTAATATTCGGGGAATTTGCTGGAGCAACGGTGATTTTTAAGCTGTTTCACCCACTGGTTTAGGCTCAAGGGAACGGTGCGATCGCAGCGTAAATATATACGTCATCCCCAATCGCTGACAAATCAAAGCCAGCGCCATCGGCGCGTATATTCCCACTGCCGTTTCCAGTATAATGTGGGCGAAAGCATCCGTGATGTGAAGTAACTTTTGCAGCAAGATCCGCAAGGTTGACGAGGCAATTGTATGCCCCACGTAAATCTCCAGGGACAAGCTTCCCCACTGTTTCACAAACCCGGCTAGCTCAAACCTTTCTAGCAGCATAGCACTAGCTATACAAGCACAGATCCCGCACAATGCGATCGCCAGTTTTAGCCATTTTTCTTCTGTCAAATTCAATCCCACCGCCAAAGCGACTATCCCCAAGCCGCCAAGCGTTACTCCGATTAAGGTTGGGATGTTTTGCCGCTGTAAGTGTGAGCAAGCTTTTGAGTTACCAACTAATGCCCCCAAACCCAGGTAGATAGCATAGGTTTGGACTTGGTACAATACACCCCACGACCCCAATCCGACGTATCCTTGAACACTGTAGAACAGGATGGAAATCATCGCAAATACAATATTAGATACACCCAGCTTGCGGGCGATCGCATACACCAAGACAATGACGAACAGTACGTACAGAAACCAAAATTGCATCACTGGACTGTAGACAATTCGCCACATGTCAGACAAATTCACACTATTGTTTGTATAGCGAGATCCCACCGCCTGAAAAATTGTCTCAAGCACCGACCATACCAAGTAGGGGTAGGCTATAACTTTCAGCTTGTCTACCAAGAAATCTTTTAGCGGCTTCGATGCTGAACGGTAAATTAACAATCCCGATATGAAAAAGAATAGCGGCATGTGAAAGGCATAAATCCACCGATATACCGCCTGAACTGCTGTTGATGATTCTAAAATTGAACTATCGACTAATCCCCGAATTGTATGACCCAAAACCACCAGTAAAATGCCAATACCCTTAGCATAGTCAACCCATAATACTCGTTGGTCAATCGATGATTTTTCGCTCATAATACTCGTATATGCTTGTCTATCAAATTGATTATATTTAGTAGATTTTATTATTTATAAAGATTATAATAATATTTAATGTTTGTTGTGTTAATTGGCTGAAAAAACACGGTATTTCTTTTCTTTTTATATGATAATTACGCTCAGGTTTCTGGGAAACGAGAGATCTCAGCCAGAAACAAAGGTGATAGATTGTTGCTTATTTGGGTTACGTTACTCTCCCAATTTATTTTAATCGCAGCGGTAATCATTTGCGCCCTAATACCAGAGGTTAGCGGTGGCAGGGTATCAATTATTCATAACAATATCAATAGCTCGGTCAATTAATTCGCCAGCTTCTAAGGGATAGTGATAGGTTTTAAACCGCATTTTTCCGACTTGTTCGAGTTGCCTTGATGGACGATTGCCGTACCTGTCTTCATACAACCGCAGCGCTAAAGAGCCAATACTTGTCATCTGTCCTGACGTTGCTTCTATCTGACGTTGCTGTAGTCGCATTGCCACTGTAATAGTTGCAAGGGATGTTTTCTGTGCTTTTTGGTTGACTTGCAAGCGGTTGAATTTCTCTACCAATTGGTCGATTGGTTCAACCAACTGAGTTAATAGTTGCGTGTACCGACGCGCTGGTTTATCCGTCGCCACAGCTATTTCTAAAGCTTTTGTTTGACCAACAGCAATAAATGTCCCGCTTGCCCGCGTCATCGTCGTGTAAAGTAACTGCCGCGTCAGCATTCTATAATGGGACATTATTAGCGGCATCATTACATAATAGAATTCACTGCCTTGGCTCTTGTGACAGGTGATGCAAAACGAGTGCATAATTTGTTCGATATCGTTTTGATTGTACTCAACAATTGCACCACCATCAAATTCTACGGTTACCTTAAAAACTTTCTCTTTACCTTTTAAATCTTTCTGAGCTTGGGTGATTTTTTTCTCTTCCACAGTAATAATTCGTCCCGTTTCTCCATTCATTACTGCTGGTTCTGTGTCGTAGCGATTGACTAACTGAATCACGCGATCGCCTGTTCTAAAAACTACTTCTCCATAAACAACTTCCTGGCTCTTTTCGTGTTTTGGATTAAAAACTTCCTGCAAGCGCTGATTGAGACTGTGTACGCCACAAACGCCTTTTTTTTGCGGGCTGAGTATTATCAAGTCTTTATTTAAATTGACATTAGTCGCTTTGATCGCTTGTGCCAATTCAACAATTTTTTCAGCCGTTGCTTCGGGAGTAGAAGTTTCCAGCATGGCACAATCTCCCACATCCATCCAATTTTTGACTCGCTCCAGCTTGGACAAGTAAGGAACTTTACCGCTGTTAACCGCATCGGCAGCAAGGATGATTGCGCTTGCTTCTTGCTGTCGGAAAATAGTTTTTAATCGAGTCGTTGGCACCATTTCCGAATTAAGTAAATCTTTGAGAACCATTCCCGCACCGACGCTGGGCAATTGATCCGCATCTCCGACTAACAAAATTTTAGTTTGAGCCGGTAAAGCTTTTAGCAGCGAGTTGAACAGGAAAATATCCACCATCGAGAATTCATCAACAATCAGCCAATCAATATCGAGTGGGTTACGCTCGTTGTAGCGAAAAGATCTTCCAACTCCTTGCCATTGTAATAAGCGATGAATTGTAAAAGCTTTATGGCGGCAAGCGTCTTGCATTCGGTTAGCTGCTTTGCCTGTGGGAGCAGCGAGTGCCACTTTTAGTTCTAGGGATAAAAGCCATTCTACCAAAACTTTGAGAATGTGGGTTTTGCCTCTTCCCGGCCCCCCGGTAAGGATGCTAAATTGATATCGCTCTGCCATTAATAAAGCTTGACGCTGTTCGGGGCTGAGAATAGTCAGTTCGCGGTAGGCGGCACTTTCCCACCGTTGTAACCAATGTTCTAGATATTCTGTTGAGTTGGGAGGTTGGTTTAATATTGTTCTCAGATGTAAGGCGACTCTTAATTCGCTGCGGTAAACATTTTTTTTGTAAATGCTGCCCGATAAATCGCCATCGATCAAAATTTGCTGTTCTTTAGCCAGCGCGATCGCTTCCACTAATTTAGCGCGGCTGGGACTATAATCGGGAAGTGCCAAAAGTGACATCGCCCGCTCCGTCAACCGATCCTCCGGTAGAAAGCAATGACCTTCAGTTAAAGCATCTTCCAATACGTGTAACAGTGCTTTTATATACCGCTGTTCGCTGTCGGGTGCGACGCCAAGGGAAAGCGCGAGTGCGTCGGCGGTTTTAAAACCAATCCCATCAATATCATCTATTAGTTTGTAAGGATCTTGTTGCAGAACTGCGAGGGTTTTATCTTGGTAATGTTCGCAAATCTTTACAGTTAACCCTACCGAAGTTCCCCGCCCCAACAGCAAAGCGGCGGCAGGGCGTGCGGGGTTAGATTTACTGTCTTCCCAGGCTTCGCAGATGGCCTTAATGCGGGAAACTGGTAATGCGGGGACTTGATACAAGCGCGCGATCGCAGTATCCAATACAACGAGTGTCTGTTCGCCAAAATAATCCACTAGCTTGGCGGCGGTTTTTTGACCAATACCCCGAAACAATCCGCAAGATAGGTACTGTACGATCTCGGTTTTGGTTAAGGTTGGCAGTTGGTCAACGATATCTAGTTGTAGCATTAATAGTCGAATGCATAGTCTTTACTACTAATTACTCGTTTTTAACAGATTCCGCGCCAACTTTTAAACAATCTTAAACAAGCGAGAAGCGCAGAAACCCGGTTTTTTGCAAAAAACCGGGTTTCTTAAACATTTAAGCGATGTTAGCTAGTTTAATCGCGTGCTTGATACCGCCGGATGTTACTTTCTGCTTGCTGAGTTTTGCCGACAATTTCAGATTCTGATAGTCTATCGGTTTTGTGACCGCCAAAATCGCTGGGAAGGGCGCGAATATTACCCTCAGCTTGCTTGACTTTACCTTCAATCTGAGTTTCGCGATCGCCCGTCACATTCCCAATCGTTTCTTGGACTTTTCCAGATGCCTTTTCTGTCGTTGCTTTGATTTGCTCGCCCAAATTGGTATTAGCCGTCGCAATTGGCGCCAATGCGAGCGCGCTAACCCCATTAGCAAATGTCAAAGTTAGCATCAAGGTAGCCACGATTAAAACTTGGCGGATTAGCCGGATGATATTCATGCAAAATCCCTTGGTGTTGCTTAATTCATCGCCTTTCAATTTAGGCAAGATTCTGGCGCGCTTCCTCTTTCCAAAGTATGGTAGTCATAATAGCTAATAACCTAAGTTGCTATTTACATCGAGTTGACTGCTAATTGGTAATGGGTAATTGATAATTGTCAAGATTCGGGGCGGGTTTTACCAACAATTAATATGATGTCCGCTTTGATTGGAATTGCATATTTAATAGTGTTTACGGTGTGGGTTTTACCAAAAACCTTTGATACCAA
>DNGG01000361.1 GCA_003486675.1 Cyanobacteria bacterium UBA11372 | reverse complement strand
CGGATTTTCACGGATGCACGGATACACGGATTAAATACGGATTCTAATTTGTAAGAACTAAGACTAATGCTTGTATCCGTTTCCGATTCCTTGTTAGGTTGTGTATTGCTAAAATGGCAGGTCTTCTGTTTGATTCCGTTTTTGCTCTTTCAGCCAATCAGGGACAAAGATCCACTGATGGTTGTGGCGAAATTCTGTAGCAGGGGGTGAGGGAAATACCCGCCTAGTCCGAAGACTTCGTTCGCCAAAGTTCATTAATAGGCCAATTGGCAAACCTGTATGATTCAAGTATGTGATGACTTGTCCTAAATATTTTTGATGGACTGTGGCGAAGGCTTTAATTTCTAAAATAACTTTGTTTTCTATGATAAAGTCTGGTATGTAATAACCAAGTAAATTACCATTGTTATAAACGGGCAGTTTTTCCTGTGGGTCGAAGCTGATACCATTCTCGGTTAATGCCAGTTCGAGCGATCGCTGGTACACTATCTCTTTATAACCTGGCCCCAGTTGCCTGTGAACAGCCATCCCCACACCGATAATTCTATAGGTCAAATCTTCATGGGGACTTTTAACTTTCTTGCTATTCATATGTGCTTGCTTTTTAGATAATCCTTTCCGGAATTGTGGCACAAGACCTATACAGCTGACATTGATATGAATACGGATACAAGCATGACGTAACTCAAGATCGATCGCTACAGTACTATACAGATTCGGAAACGCATACACAAACCCAACATCGGTGAAAATCCCTGCATCCGTGTTCTAAATCCGTGTCGTTCGGTTTTTTGCTAGTAGTGACGGATTTGTGTGCCTCTTTATATAGCTCAAGAATCTGAGAATAGTGTAAGCATTAAGCTAGTGGTGCTTCCCACTCTATGTGACAAAATCAATCCCGATCTAAAATTACCCATGAATTTTTACCTTGGCATCGACTTCGGCACTTCTGGCGCACGGGCAATAGCAATCGACTCTGAAGGTATTATCCAAGCAGAAGCGCAATATCCATTTTCTCAACCGAACCAGACTATTATCTGGCAGAATGCTTTATTTAACCT
The DNA here is from genome assembly GCA_003486675.1 of Cyanobacteria bacterium UBA11372. Lineage (GTDB taxonomy): Bacteria > Cyanobacteriota > Cyanobacteriia > Cyanobacteriales > Aerosakkonemataceae > Microseira. The sequence goes on along the minus strand of DNGG01000361.1, from coordinate 1,906 downwards.
GCTAGAACAAATTTCCCAGGAAATCCGACGGGAAATCAAAGCGATCGCCATCAATGGCACTTCTTCCACCGTCCTGTTGTGCGACAACTTTGGTAACCCCATTTCTGAACCTTTAATGTACAACGATGGACGGGGAATAGAAGTTATCGAAAAAGTCAAAGCGATCGCCCCCCCAAATCACACAGTATTAAGCGCCACATCCAGCCTTGCAAAACTTTTCTGGCTCATCCAAAACACCGATAATATTCAAAATGTTTATTTCCTGCATCAAGCAGACTGGTTAGCGTTTTTATTACACGGACGTTTGGGCATTAGCGATTATCACAATGCCTTAAAACTCGGTTACGATGTCGATAATTTGTGCTATCCAGATTGGTTAGAAAATTTACCACAACGTCATTTATTACCCCAAATCCTAGCACCTGGAACCCCAGTAGGTGAAGTGACAGCAGAAATTGCCACGCGCTTTAATTTGCAGCGAGATTGCCTAGTTTGTACGGGAACAACTGATAGTATTGCCGCATTTTTAGCCAGCGGTGCGAATTCTCCCGGTGAAGCAGTAACTTCTTTAGGTTCAACTTTAGCCCTAAAACTATTAAGTCACACCCGCGTAGATGATTCCCGCTACGGAATTTACAGCCATCGCTTACCCTCGACTCTCGCAGGAGTTTCTACACCATCTTTCCCCGCGTCTTCGCAACTATGGTTAGTCGGAGGCGCTTCCAACACAGGTGGTGCAGTATTGCGACAATTTTTCACCAACGCTGAATTAGAAAATCTCAGCAGTCAAATTGATGCTGAGAAAGAAAGTTTATTAGATTATTATCCACTGGTGAAAGCGGGCGATCGCTTCCCCATCAACGACCCTAATTTAGCACCTCGACTAGAACCCCGCCCCGAAAACCCTGTAGAATTTCTCCACGGTTTACTCGAAAGTATCGCCCGCATTGAAGCTTTAGGCTATCAATTATTACAACAATTCGGTGCCACGCCCTTAACTCGCGTTTACACCGCTGGAGGTGGGGCCAAAAATCCTACTTGGCAAAAGATTCGCCAACGTCATTTGCAAGTATCTATCTTAAGACCGATGCATACAGAAGCCGCTTATGGTACTGCTTTACTAGCAATGCAAGCTGTGGGTTGTAGCGATCGCTAATTTCAGATTTGCGCTTTGATCGATCTGCCATTTCTTAATCCTCGATCCAAGTTTCGCAACCAATTAAATCGCAAATGCGATCTCTTAGCAAATAGCCGCACTCTTCTAACTCGCATTCCACACAACGCCATTCTCCCGGTCTAATATATTCGCAAAGCGCATATATCGGTTGTTGGCGACTAATTGTGCCTTTCTTAACCAGTTCCCGGGCTTCATCCCTAATGACATCGATTGAATAGCGGATACTTGATGTCATCATCATCGCCTCTCCCCCTGATAAAAGCTTGGATTGCTTTTATATCATCCCTCTTTAAACGGTGCTACATTCACAAATTTGAAAAAACGATGAAAAAATCAACAAAACTAAATTTCTTATGGATATTTTAAATAGTAACAATAGCTATTTATCTATTATACCTTAAAATAATAAATTTTGCAAGTATTGAACTAAATTTATACCTCTGGTTGTAACTCCACGCTGTATACAGTTTTACCTTTTAAATCGAGCAATGCAACGGTCATTAATTTAGTTGCAGCATCGATTTTTACAGTGCCAAAAAACTGCATTCCTGCCATAGGTGGAAGGTTTTGTTTCATTCCCACAGGTGCGCTTTGAAACTTCACTTGGGGGCCAAAAGTATTATCAATTGCTTGCGGCCCAAAACTGCCACCGTGCAGCGGCCCAGCAGCGAATTCCCAGAAGGGTTTAAAGTCAGTAAATTGAGCTTTATTGGGGTCGTAATAAGTCGC
>DNGG01000463.1 GCA_003486675.1 Cyanobacteria bacterium UBA11372 | reverse complement strand
CCCGCCCCTACAACGCTATTAAATATGCAAGTGCGATACAAGCGGACATGATATAACTTGGGATTGTGGGTTAAAGAAACTGTTTCATAGTCTGCGATCGCTAGCTGTAGAGCGATCGCTATAAAACCTCTGGGAGTCGAGCATCAGAGTAGATAATTTGGTAAGTCAACTTTAATATCCCCATGTCTTAGGCAAATCACCTTTGTTGCTCTGAAAAATCGTGGCTTTGGAATCAGAGATATGCCTTGGGCACGCTGCGCGAACGCAGCTGTGAAACCCGGTTTCTGGGTTGCTCGGGCGTCAGTCACGATCCGTTAACTTCTTCCTAAAGTCTCTATCTTCTCCCCAAAAGCCTTATTTTTGGCAAACACTCAGAATTAGAGAGCAAAATGAGTAGGTATTACCCGCCCCTACAAATGTCAAAAAATATACCCAAATAATATTAAAAATTATATCATACTATTTTTTACTCTCAATAGGCTAAAATAATACTAAGTCGCGTTGATTGTTTCAGGACTGAGGCTCACCCATCCGGGTTTCTAGGAAAAATCTTTGACTTGGATCTTGAGATATGACTCGCTGCCGCGAAGCTCTCGCAGCCAGAAACAAAGGTGATAGGAGCGCCCAAGGGTAAGCCTTGCGTTTGTAGTAAGGACTTGAGTCCTCATGTTGAATAAAGACTAAAGTCCCGATCGGCGTTGAGATGTGGGCGGAATTTTGCCAGCGCCCCTAATTTTTCTGCCTGGTTTCTATTTCTTTTTCTTAAGTTCTTTTTAAAGTCACTATCTTCTCACGTAAAGTCAATTCGGTAAGTCAACACTGGAATTATCAAGGCAGTATTGGGAAATTTTCGTCCTATCACTTTAACCAACATTTAGCGATGAATCAGAATCTGTTGTTTTCTTCAGTAAATATTCTCATTGTTGACGACTTGCCAACGAACTTGCGCTTGCTGGATTCGCTGCTTAGTCAACAAGGGTATAACGTGCTCAAAGCGATCAACGGTGAATTGGCATTGAGGGCTACAACAACCGTGGATGTTGATTTAATTTTGCTAGATATTATGATGCCGGGATTAAATGGATATGAGGTTTGCCGTAGATTGAAAGCCGAGCCAAAAACCGCCAATATTCCAGTAATTTTCTTGAGCGCTGTCAATGAAAGTTTTGACAAAGTAAAAGCGTTTGAAGTCGGGTGTATCGATTATATTAACAAACCATTGATTATAGATGAACTGTTAGTAAAAGTTAAAACTTATCTATCGTTGAGTTCGGCAGGAAAAGAAATTATGTTACTCGATCGGCGAATTGAAGAATTAACACAAGAACGGGACGATCGCATAGAAGCTGCTAGAAAAAAACTAGAAATTGTCTGTCACGATTTGCTGACGGGTTTACCGAACCGGGTGTTGTTTATGGAGAGGTTGGAGTCAGCGCTACAACGATCTACAATTGAGCCTATGTATCGGTTTGCGGTGTTGTTTTTGGATTGCGATCGCTTCAAAATTATCAACAATTCCCTGGGATATTTTATCGGAGACGAACTGCTCAAGGCGATGGCTATTAGGTTACAAGATAATGTGAGCCAAAACGACACCGTGGCGCGATTAGGAGACGATGAATTTGCTATTATTCTTACCGAAATTAAAGATGTTACCAGCGCCTCTGAAGTCGCTAATAAAATATTAACCGCCTTGAACGAGCCTTTTAAGCTGCAAGGACACGAACTATTTATCAGTGCCAGTATTGGAATTAGTTTGGGGGGTCGAGATTATCAACAACCAGAACATATCCTGCGAGATGCAGCGACGGCGATGGGGCGCGCCAAGGAACTGGGAAAATCCCGCTATCAAATTTTTGATATTACCCTGCACCAGGAAGCAAGCCGGTTTTTAAACATAGAAACAGACCTGCGTCAAGCACTCAAAAAACAAGAATTTGTAGTCTACTATCAACCGATTATTTGTCTAAATACGGGTCAAATTGATGGAGTAGAAGCTTTGCTGCGCTGGCAGCATCCCACCAGGGGTTTAATTGCTCCAGGCGAGTTTATTCCGGTAGCCGAGGAAACAGGTTTGATTGCCCCTATTGGCAATTGGGTATTGCAGGAAGCTTGCCATCAACTTCGCCAGTGGCAAGTGGCAGGAATGGTGAAAGAATCATTCACCATCAGCATCAATTGTTCCCGACAACAGTTTATCCAACGAGACTTGCTCGAGCGAATTGACCAAATTCTGATGCAAACTCAACTCAATCCCCTGTGCTTAAAACTGGAGATTACTGAAAGTGCGCTGATGGAAAAGTCCCAAGCAACTGTGAAGATACTGAAGCAATTAAGCAGCAGAAAAATTCAGTTGAGTATTGATGATTTTGGCATCGGTTACTCTTCGTTGAGTTACTTGCATTCCCTACCCGTCAATGCGCTCAAGGTGGACAAATTTTTTGTGCAGAACCTCGATGAAGTGCCGATCAATACGGGAATTGTGCCAGCAATTATTCGGCTTGCCAAGACAATGGGAATGAGAGCGATCGCAGAAGGTGTGGAAACAATTGAACAATTAGAGCGACTGCGAATGTTAGACTGCGACTGCTGTCAAGGATACTTATTTTCTCAACCTTTACCACCGGAGGAAGTTATAGAATTAATTGCCAGAGAACCTCGGTGGTGAAATGACTTGGAAGATAAGGAAGATCGGGGAAGGGGGATCGGCTTACTAATGTATTGTATTAAGGGAGGTGGAACCTCCCTTAATTCGTTCCCAGACTGAGTCTGGGAACGAGAAATCTAAAATCTCGCGAGTCTTTGGTTCACAATAGGGAGAAAGATAGCTCGATCGCCCTATGTTAGCCAAACTCATCAAACGCAGACTCGTCAAGCTATCGGGTAAAGTCCCGTTGCGAACTGTCCTGATTGTTCCTGCGATCTGGCAAATTGTTACGGCAGTGGGGATTGTGGGGTATCTTTCGTTTACCAACGGGCAAAGGGCGGTGGAGGAACTTGCCAGTCAGTTGATGGACAAGGTGAGCGATCGCATTGAGCAGCAACTGAAGCGATACTTGGAAAATCCTCAAGTCATCAATCAAATCAATGCCGAAGCGATTCAACAGGGGCAGATCAACCTACAAGATCCCAATAGCTTGACGCGCCAGTTTTGGCAGCAGCGGTTTTTGTTCGATACGGTATGCGGATCGGCAATTTTTTTTGGCAGTACGGAAGGCGAATTTACAGGTTTGGGACTGCGAAAACGCAAAATCTGGTTAATTGGTAGGGCGGGGCAAGCTACCAACAATCGCTACTATAGCTATACGGTTGATTCCCTGGGAAATGCGGCAAAGCTAACAGAAACTCTCCAAAGTTATGACCCCAGAAAGCGCCCTTGGTATCAAGCTGCGATGCGGGCGGGCGAGCCGGTTTGGAGTCGAGTTTACCCCGATTTTAGCCAAAAAAGCCCCAAAATTGCCCTGGCGCAGCCGGTATACGACTCGCAAAAGCGACTGCGCGGAGTTATTGGCGTAGATTGTTTGCTTTCTTCCGTGGGAGAGTTTCTCCGGCGCTTAGAATTGGGGCAGTCTGGGGAAACGTTTATTATGCAGCGAGATGGAACGCTGGTAGCAAGTTCGTCGGATATATTACCCTTTGATGAGCAAAAACTGCGGCAATTATACGCGAAAGAAAGTAGTAATAATTTGATTATATCCACGGCAAAGCACCTGGAAAAAACCTTTGGGAATTTTGAGGCAATAAACCGCAAAAATCAATTCAGTTTTAAACTGAATGGCGAACGGCAATTAGTTAAAGTAACGCCATTTTCAGAGCAATTTGGGTTGGATTGGTTAATTGTGGTGGTGGTGCCAGAGTCGGATTTCATGGAACAAATCAACGCCAATACCCAAAAAACAATTTGGCTTTGTTTGGGGGCGTTGGTATTAGCAATTGTTATTGGCATTTTGACGGCGCGCTGGGTAACGCGACCGATTCTTAAATTAAGCGCAGCGAGCAAAAAAATAGCCAGCGGCGAACTCAATCAGCAGGTGAATGCGGAAGGAAGTGCAGAATTAAAGGTGTTGGCAAATTCATTTAATCGGATGAGTCGGGAAATTCAGCAATCTCGGGCACAACTCGAAGAGTATGCGCGATCGCTAGAACAAAAAGTGCGCGATCGCACCCAATCTCTCGAACAAGAAATTATCCAACGCCAGCGCACCCAAGAACAACTAGCGACGGCATTAGACGCCGCCGAAGCCGCATCCCGCGCCAAAAGCACCTTCCTCGCCAATATGAGTCACGAGTTGCGATCGCCTTTAAATGCCATTCTCGGCTTTGCTAGACTCACAATTAGAAGCCAGGATCTGCCATTAAAACATCGGGAAAATCTTGCCATTATTACCCGCAGCGGCGAACACCTCCTCGACCTGATTAACGAGATTTTAGATTTATCCAAAATTGAAGCAGGTCGCATGAGTTTTAACCCCCAAAAATTCGACCTTTTTTCCCTACTCGACGAGTTGGAATCTTGGTTTTGGCTCAAAGTCGAAACCAAGCAGTTACAGCTAATTTTCCAACTCGACCCCCAAGTACCTCGCTACATCGAAACCGACCCTTTAAAACTCCGCCAAGTTTTAATTAACTTACTCAGCAATGCGATTAAATTTACTCAGAAAGGAAGCGTTACCTTAAAAGTGGTAATGGGTGATGAAAAAGACAATTACCAATTACCCTCGTTCCCTGGAGCTGCCTGGGAACGCAATTCCCAATTACCCATTACCAATTACCCATTACCAATTACCAATTACCAATTAAATTTTGAAATTGCCGACACCGGAGTTGGTATTCCTCCGGAAGAAATCGACAGCATTTTTGAATCTTTTGTGCAAACAAAAGCCGGACAACAAGCAGAAGGAACGGGTTTAGGATTGCCCATCGCTCGCAAATTCGTGCAGTTGATGGGGGGAGAAATAAGCGTTACAAGTGAAGTCGGACGCGGCAGTATTTTTAAGTTTTATATTTCTGTAAACATCGTTGAAAATAGCGAAATACCACCCGATAAGTCTGAAAATAGTGTTATTGGCTTACAACCCAACCAACCCCAGTATCGAATATTAGTAGTAGATGACAAAGATTACAATCGTCACCTGTTATTGCAACTCCTGCAAAGAGTGGGTTTTGAAGTTAAAGAAGCTAATAATGGACTGGAAGCCGTAGAAATTTTTCAAACTTTTGAGCCGCATTTAATTTGGATGGATATGCGGATGCCGGTGATGGATGGTATTGATGCAACTAAACAAATCAAGGCCACAATTCAAGGTAAAAACACAAAAATTATTGCCCTGACGGCGAGTACCGTTGAAGAAGATCGAGCGATTGTTCTTGCTGCTGGATGCGACGACTTTTTGCGTAAGCCTTTCCGCGAAATGGATATTTTTAACCTGATGAACAAGCACATTGGAGTGCTATATATCTATGATAATGAATCGGTAAAAACAGCAAATTTAGAAGATAATAGCGACAAGCCTTTAACGCCTGAAGATTTAGCGGTTTTACCTGAAAATTGGTTGAACTCCCTTGATGAAGCGGCGGCTTTAGCAGATTATGAAGCTGCTTTCCAGTTAATTGCACAAATTCGCTCTGAACGCGCAACATTAGCTGCGGCTTTAGCTAAACTTGTCGATAATTTTGATTTTGAAACGATTGAAATATTAATTGAAGAATTCAGAACTTACACAAATAAACCGGGTTTCTCTGAAAAATCGTCGCTTTAGGAACCAAAGAGCAAAGAAGAAACCTGGTTTCTGCTCCGCATTGTCTAATAAATAATCGCTCATCCATCGCCATCCAAAAACAATGAATAACCAGTTTATTGCTACCGAAAAAGCCAATATTCTTATCGTTGACGATACCCTAGAAAATTTGCGTCTGCTTTCTAATATGCTGACTCAGGAAGGCTATAAAGTGCGAGGCGTACCCAAAGGTCAAAAAGCGATCGCAACGGCACAGCTAGCGCCTCCTGACTTAATTTTGCTCGACATTATGATGCCAGAAATGGACGGCTATGAGGTTTGTCAACAGCTTAAAGCGGGGGAAAAAACTCGCGATATTCCGGTGATTTTCTTGAGTGCTTTGAACGATACTTTAGATAAAATTCAAGCCTTTGCTGTTGGGGGAGTCGATTATATCACAAAACCCTTTCACGTGGAAGAGGTTTTAGCCCGCGTCGAGAGTCAATTGCGGTTGCGATCGCTGCAAAAACAACTGCTCCAACAAAATACTATTCTACAAAAAGAAATTCGCGAACGCCAGGTTCTAGAAAAAAGGCTACGGGATTCTGAAGCGGAGATGCGGGGTTTTTTTGAAGCAATGAGCGACATCGTTTTGTTTATCAATGGGGAGGATAACAGCCTTAAAATTGCCCCAACTAATCCGGATCGCTTTTATCCGCCTGACACGGATATACTCGGTCAAACAATTGAACTATTTTCTGGCGAAAAAGCCGATATTTTTAACGATAAAGTCAAGCAAGCTTTAGAAATACAGCAACCGATTAATTTTGAATACAGCCTAGAGCTAGAAAACCGACAAATTTGGTTTATTGCCAGCATTGCGCCCACCTCAGAAAATACAGTAGTTTGGGTAGCGCGGGATATAAGCGATCGCTACTTAGCAGAAGCAGCGCAAAAACGGCGAGCAATAATAGATAACCTACTCTTAAATATTTCCCGCGCATTCCTCGACCAAGATATCGACACGGCGATTGATTTTACCCTGAGTAAAATAGGGGAATATACAGGGAGCGATCGCAGCTACATTATTCGTTTTTACGACCAGCAGAAATACTTGACTATGACTCACGAATGGTGTGCAAAAACAGCAGAACCGCAGATTGAATTATTGCAAGAAATCCCGGTCGAAACTTTCCCATGGATGTACGCTCAACTACTGAGCGGCAAAACCGTTATTATTAGCGATGTTGACAATTTACCTGCCGAAGCCGTTGCCGAAAAAACAGCACTTACTCGCCTATCTACCCGCTCATTAATCAACATTCCCCTACTGCATAGAAACCAACTGGTAGGCTGTATTGGTTTAGTCACCGTCCATGCTGCCAAACAGTGGAATCCAGAAGAAATTAACCTACTCAAACTGGTAGGAGAAATAGTCGCGATTGGTTTAGCCAGAAACGACGCAGAAATAGATCGACAACAAGCAGCACAAGCAGCCGTTGCAGCCAGCAAAGCCAAAAGCGAATTCCTTGCCAACATGAGCCACGAACTTCGCACACCCCTGACTGCAATTCTGGGACTTTCTGAAGTTTTGCGAGAAGAAACATTTGGCCCTTTGACTGCCAAACAACACCAAAAATTAGCCACAATAGAACAAAGCGGGCAACACTTGTTGGAACTGATCAACGATGTTCTCGACCTCTCTAAAATTGAAGCGGGAAAGATGGAATTGCAACTCGCTCCTACGGATATTTCAGGGTTGTGCAATGCCAGTCTCGCCTTTGTCAGACAGCAAGCGCATCAAAAACGAATTCAATTAAGTTGTCAGGTTCCACCTCGACTCGGCAAAATCGAAATCGATGAGCGGCGGATGCGACAAGTGCTGATTAATTTACTCAGTAATTCGGTTAAATTTACCCCGGAAGGCGGTGAAGTTTGGATCGAAATTCAAGCAGATAGAGAGCGGGAAATCGTGCAATTTAGCGTTGTCGATAACGGCATCGGCATTGCACCGCAAGATATCAATAAACTTTTCCGACCTTTTGTGCAGTTAGATGGTGCTTTCAACCGTCGCTATGCAGGTACTGGTTTGGGACTGGCGTTAGTGCGACAAGTTGTAGAATTGCACGGTGGTTCTGTATCTTTAGAAAGCGAACTCGGCAAGGGAAGTCGCTTCACCGCCTCCGTACCTTGGCGTCAGAAATCAGAAGCGATCGCCCATCCAGAATCTTGCATTTCCTATCCCCACTGCTTACATTTAAACCAAGTTTTAATTGTGGAAGATTCTGCACCCGCTGCGGAACAAGTTGCCCATTATTTATTAGAATTAGGAGTAAAAAATTACACTATCCATTCTCTGGGAACTGGGACGACACAAGCCGCTCTGCAATTAAACCCAGATGTGATAATTTTAGATTTACAGCTGCCAGATCGTTCCGGATGGGATGTTTTAGCACAACTCAGAAGCGAACAGAGGACGCAGCATATTCCCATTTTGATTGTTTCCGTAGCGGATAAACCCGCGCGAACTGAGGATTTGGGTGTGTGCGAGTATCTGGTCAAACCTTTTTCCCGCCATCAGTTTCAGCTAGCGTTACGCAAGCTGATCGCCCTTGGCGATGCCACTGACAACCCGAAGTCTGCTTCGGAAAAAACACCTTTAATTCTGCTGGCAGAAGACAGCGAGACAACAATTTATACAATAGTTGAATATTTAGAAGTAAAAGGTTATAGAATGGCAACCGCACTCAACGGCATCCAAGCCGTCCAAATGACAAAACAGTTAAAACCCGATCTGGTGCTAATGGACATCCAGATGCCGGAAATGGACGGCTTAGAAGCAACCAGGCAAATCCGCGCCGATGGCGAAATTGCGGCAACTCCGATTATTGCCCTGACTTCCCTCGCCTTGCCGGGAGATCGGGAAAAATGCTTAGAAGCTGGGGCAAACGAGTATATTACGAAACCAGTAAGTTTGAAAAAACTCACGGAAGCGATCGCGCAGTTCCTACTAGGTTCGTAGTAGGCGCTTGGGCGCCGTCAGATGACTAATCGCTAATACCAACAAATAAGAAAAATAACTAATGACTCACCCACAAAATCAACCAAATCATAAAAAACTTCGCATCCTAATTATCGACGACGAAGAAAGTATATTTGAAGTAATTGAAGGATTGCTTTTGCGAGAAGGTTATGACTTAACCTACGTATCCAGCGGCAAAGAAGCATTAAATCAAATTGAGGAAATTCAACCCGATGTTATCTTATTAGATTTAATGATGCCAGAAATGGACGGATTGGAAACCTGCCAGCAAATTAA
>DNGG01000334.1:10568-12408 GCA_003486675.1 Cyanobacteria bacterium UBA11372 | reverse complement strand
AGTTTAGGACATGATTGCGTGCAAGATCCCTGGTACAGTTTGGGAACGGGAAATATGTTAGAAGTCGCCCATATGGCAGTTCACGTTTGCCAGATGACTGGGATGGCAGAAATTGATGCTTGTTTTGATATGGTAACGTGGCACGGCGCTAAAACTTTGCATTTGCAAGATAACTATGGAATTGAAATAGGAAAGCCAGCCAATTTAATAGTTTTAGACGCAGATAGTCGCTACGATGCAATTCGCCGCCGCGCCACGATACTTTATGTTATTTCCCAAGGGAAATTACTTGCCTATACCGAACCATCCGTCACCCAATGGAAAGGTTAGTAACTGGATGTTTTCCCAATTACCAATTACCAATTACCAATTACCAATTACCGCGTAGTATTTGAATTAGCAGCAATACCCAGTTTATTTTTGATAGCTTGTTTTTTGCGGTATTCTGCAATTTTGATTTTGACGCTATCGTAATGCGGACTGCTGGGAGTAATCTTCTCCAAATATTTCAAAGCACTCGTAAAGTCGCCCTTATAGGCGCGGGCGTAGGCTTTTTTCTGTAGTAGGTAAACTTCTCTCTCGCTCAGGGGTAGTCCTTGGAAGAAACACAGATAAGGAATGCTACAAAGTTCTTCAGCCCAACTCAGTAACTGTTCGTCTTTAATGGCTGGTTTAACTAACTTGAATTCCTTTGGATCTGGTTCTAGAATATCGTGAATTCCTGCTTCGATAAACACATAATTAGTAGCAAGTGCTGCTAGGCTAAGGCTCAACATTATTAAAACCGGAGGAATGCCCGGTATATGAATTTCTTGCTCCGCATCGAACTCTAACGGTGGTAAGGGAATTGGCAATAAAGAAATGGGTAGATCTTCGCAAAATTCGGTAGGCTCAAGTGAGGGTAAAATTAACTCTTTTGGCTCTGGCTTTTGCACCAGATTTAGAGCCGGTTCGCTCGAGGATATTTGTTCTACTTCTATGGTTTTCTCAAGGTTGGCAGGCAGACTATGGAGGGCTTGCAATACTTCCGTCGCAGTTTGATAGCGGTCTTTATAATCGGGTTGCACCATCCGATCTAGGACACCAGCTAACTCATCGCTAACTGAGCTATGCCAAGTTATATTTTCATCTATTTGTAATTGCGCTGGACGCAGCCCTGTTAGTGCTTGAACGCCAATAGTACCTAAAGCATATATATCGCTGTTGAGGCGGGGCTGAAATGCAAGTTGCTCTCCTGGAATATATCCGGATGGAGTTAGATTCAGTCTGAGATCGGGAGCTGTATTTTGGACTGGTTGAACTGCACCGAAGTCAGTTAAAAATAGCTTTCCGTCTAGGGCACGTTTAATTATATTGCCTGGATTGATGTTACAATGGATGATAGTATGAGCGTGAATAAATTCCAGAATGCCCAAAAGGTCTTTCAGCAATTGAACAACTTGAAATTCACTCCAACGTTGACCGCAACGGGTACTGGTTGGTAGTAGTTCGCTCAGGGGTTGTCCTTCAATGAATTCTTGTACTAAGTAGAATCCTTGGTCGTTTTCAAACGTAGCTAATACCTGGGGAATTTGTTCGTGCTTTCCCAAATTAATTAGAATTTCTGCTTCGCCCAAAAATAGACGCTTTAGAGTTTCCAGGGTGTTGGGTTCATCGCTGGCAGCTTTGACGTGTTTGATGACGCATTTGGGGCTACCCGTTTGGCGAATGTCTTTGGCAAGGTAAGTCCGCCCCAGTACGCCAAAACTGAGTATTTCGAGTATGTAATAACGTCCACCGACCAATTTTCCAAAGATTGGATGATTTGTTTGACCGTTCAACATAGATTTTGACCAATAAA
>DNGG01000334.1:9716-10373 GCA_003486675.1 Cyanobacteria bacterium UBA11372 | reverse complement strand
CAACATAGATTTTGACCAATAAACTGAATACTATTTCTTATATTGACCGTCGCGCGATCGCATCTACCCAACAGCAGAAAAATCTAGAAGACTAACTCTAGGCTAGCTGCGATCGCTTTTAAAGTTTACCTCTGCTCCAACTTTCTTCAGCAATCATTTTTCTGCTTCAGGAAGAAACTTGGGTCAGTTGTAGGTTGGGTTGTATCCAGGGACACTCAACGCCAACCAGGGATAGCAGTTTCAGGATGCGACAATAGTGTATGCCAAAATCGGTATCAACGGTTAGGGGTGCTTGCCATACACCACCCGCTACCTACCCCCCGATGCGGAGACAAACCTATGAGCAACCATTCAGATTTTTCCAGCCACGGCTATCAAACTATAAAACTGAGGAGAAAAGTTGCCGTAGTAGGGCTGGCTACCCTTGGTGTTTTGGTTTTCTTTGGCACAAATTTGATCGTTTTCTGGACTCAAACCGCTGCTGGTGAAGATGCCATCAAACAGTTGCAGCAAACACTAGAGTGCCAAAGGTGTAATCTCCAGAATGCCAACCTGGCGGAAACCTACCTGACGTATGCCGACCTGCGGGGTGCCGACCTACGGGATGCCGACCTACAGAGTGCCTACCTGTGGCGTGCCAACCTGTGGCGTGCCAAC
>DNGG01000334.1:5172-9483 GCA_003486675.1 Cyanobacteria bacterium UBA11372 | reverse complement strand
GGCGTGCCAACCTGGGGGGTGCCGACCTACGGGGTGCCGACCTACGGGATGCCAACCTGAAGGATGCCAACCTAAAGGGTGCAAAGCTGGAAAGTGCAAAGCTGGAGGGCGCAATCATGCCTGATGGCACAAAACATCCGTAGGTGCAGCTAACACTGAAGGCGATGTTGCTGATTTGGATGAGGCGATATTTCCGCTGTTGTTCGGCACAGTTTGAAAAATATTAATTGGGAATTACAGCACAATTTTTGCAATTCAAATTTCTTGTAGGGTGGGCAAGATGCCCACCCTTAAAATTCAATGATAATTGGAAAAGCGATCGTTAAACTTTTCGACATCCGTTGATAGCTTATCTAACTTGGCGATGACATCTGCCAGTGTTGGTTCTTCGTCTGGTGTATTGGTCATTTGTAGTTTTTTAAATCGATAATTATATTATACCGCAGCAGCGATCGCTTAAAATAAAAGTATAATTTCAGCAACTTAAACCAATGCTTTCCACCCAATACCACTCCTACTTCTCTCCCGAAGAATATCTAGAAATAGAAGATAATAATCCCATCAAGCACGAGTACAGGCAAGGACTCATCTACGCAATGGCAGGAGCAAGTAAAGCTCACGTCATAATTACAGGAAATATATATCGGCAGTTAGACAACTCACTTGAAGACAGTGACTGTATCGTTTACACCACAGATATGAAAGTTCGAGTAGAAGCAGAGAATGATTTCTACTATCCTGATGTCGCGGTAACTGGCGACGAACGAAATAGAAACTATGCTGAAAAGTTTATTCGCTATCCTTGTTTAATTGTTGAAGTCTTGTCTCCCAAAACAGAAGCTTTTGATAGAGAAGGTAAGTTTAATGACTACAAAACTTTAGAAACTTTGACCGAATACGTGCTAATTAGTCAAAACCAAATGCGCGTCGAGTGTTTCCGCCGCGATGCCTCTGGAAACTGGATTGCACAAACCTACGAACAAGGTGAAAATGTATCCTTCGATAGCATTAATTTTAGTTGTCCGATTGCATCGTTGTATCGTAAGGTTTCCTTACTGACTTGAGAATCAAATAGCGATCATCCAAAATCAAAAGACAGCGCTAAAATTATTAAGGACTGTTACGCCTTGTTCTCATGTCTCATTCTGTCGATAATTCAGACGCCCCGCATCATACCAGCCCCAACCATAATCACCAGAATACGATACGCATTCGGGGGGCGAGGCAGCATAACCTTAAGAATATAGATTTGGAACTGCCGCGCGATCGCTTAATTGTCTTCACCGGCGTCTCCGGATCGGGTAAATCTTCCCTCGCCTTCGATACAATCTTCGCAGAAGGACAGCGGCGCTACGTTGAATCTCTCAGCGCTTATGCGCGACAATTCTTAGGACAGTTGGATAAACCAGACGTAGAAGCGATCGAAGGGCTGAGTCCGGCTATTTCCATCGATCAAAAGTCTACATCGAATAACCCGCGTTCAACTGTCGGCACGGTTACCGAAATTTACGATTATCTGCGATTATTGTATGGTAGGGCGGGAGAACCCCACTGTCCGATATGCGATCGCTGCATTGCACCTCAGACAATCGACGAGATGTGCGATCGCATCATGGAACTCCCAGATCGTACTCGCTTCCAAATTTTATCACCCGTCGTGCGCGGTAAAAAGGGAACCCATCGCAAACTTTTATCGAGTTTAGTATCTGAAGGTTTTGTCCGCGTGCGAGTTGATGGGGAGATTCGCCAACTCGACGAGAATATTGAATTAGATAAAAATCATCATCACACAATTGAAATCGTTGTCGATCGGTTAATAAAAAAACCCGATTTGCAAGAACGTTTGGTCGATTCTCTCAACACCTGCTTGCGTCATTCTGGTGGAATTGCCGTGATTGATATTACTCCTTCACCAGAAGTCAACAGCGAAAAAGAATTAATCTTTTCCGAAAACTTTGCTTGTCCCGAACATGGGGCGGTAATGGAAGAATTATCTCCCAGATTATTTTCGTTTAATTCGCCTTACGGTGCTTGTCCAAATTGTCACGGATTGGGCAGTTTGCGGACATTTTCACCAGAGTTAGTTGTACCCGATCCGGATGCACCTGTTTATAGTGCGATCGCGCCTTGGTCAGAAAAGGATAATGCTTACTATATCGCCCTACTTTATAACGTCGCACAAGCGTTTGGATTTGAAATTCACACGCCTTGGAAACAACTTACCAAAGAACAGCAGCAGACTATCTTATCCGGTTCGGAAAAAGCGATTTGGATCGAAGAAAGAAAGGATTTCCGACACTTTTCTGGAGTCTTAGCAATCCTGCAAAAACAATATGATGAAGGGTCGGAATTGCAAAAGCAAAAAATCGAACAATATTTAGTATATCAAACCTGCGAAGTTTGTCAAGGAAAGAGACTGAAACCGGAAGCGCTATCGGTGCGAATGGGACAATATAAAATAGAGGAATTAACGTCAGTTTCAATTGGGGAAAGTAAGGAAAGGATTGATAGATTGAGGTTGAGCGATCGCCAAGCGCAAATCGCCGATTTAGTCCTCAGAGAAATCAAAGCCAGACTGCAATTCCTCCTCGACGTAGGATTGGATTACCTCACCTTAGACCGCGCCGCTATGACCCTTTCGGGGGGCGAAGCACAGCGAATTAGATTAGCCACACAAATAGGTTCTGGATTAACAGGAGTCTTATACGTTTTAGATGAACCAAGTATAGGATTGCATCAAAGAGACAACACTCGCTTGCTAAATACGTTAACCAAACTACGCGACTTAGGAAATACCTTAATAGTAGTCGAACACGACGAAGAAACCATCCGCGCTGCCGACCATATTGTAGATATTGGTCCCGGCGCCGGAATCCACGGCGGAGAAATCATCGCCCAAGGAAGTTTAGACGCATTACTAACCGCAGAAAAGTCTTTGACGGGGGCTTATTTATCGGGACGGCGAGTCATCGAAACCCCAGCCGAAAGAAGAACCGGAAATGGCAAATCCTTAATCCTCAAAAACGCCCATCGCAACAACTTAAAAAACATCGATGTAGAAATCCCTTTGGGTAAACTTGTCTGCATTACCGGCGTTTCCGGGTCTGGGAAATCTACCTTAGTCAACGAATTACTTTATCCAGCATTACAACATCACCTCACGCGCAAAGTTCCCTTTCCCAAACAACTGGAAAAGATGACCGGACTCAACGCCATCGATAAAGCAATTGTGATTGACCAATCCCCCATTGGACGCACGCCGCGTTCTAATCCCGTCACATATACAGGCGTATTTGATGCCATTCGCGATGTATTTACTCAAACCATAGAAGCCAAAGCTAGGGGATATAAACCAGGGCAATTTTCCTTCAACGTCAAAGGCGGCAGATGCGAAGCTTGTAGCGGACAAGGCGTGAACGTAATCGAGATGAATTTTCTGCCGGATGTGTACGTTCAATGCGAAGTTTGTAAAGGTGCGAGATACAATCGAGAAACCTTGCAAGTGAAGTATAAAGGCAAGTCGATTGCCGAAGTTTTAGACATGACTGTTGAAGAAGCTTTGGAGTTTTTTATTAATATCCCCAAAGCGGCGACGCGGTTACAAACTTTATTAGATGTAGGATTGGGTTACATCCGTTTGGGACAAACTGCACCTACCTTATCTGGTGGTGAAGCGCAGCGGGTAAAATTGGCATCCGAACTATCTCGCCGCGCCACGGGGAAGACACTTTATTTAATCGATGAACCGACAACTGGTTTATCGTTTTATGATGTCCACAAATTGCTAGATGTGTTGCAGCGTTTGGTGGATAAAGGTAATTCGATTTTGGTGATCGAGCATAATTTAGATGTGATTCGTTGTTCTGATTGGGTGATAGATTTAGGCCCAGAAGGTGGAGATAAAGGAGGAGAGGTAATTGCTTTTGGAACCCCGGAGGAAGTAGCGCAGAATCCCAAGTCTTATACAGGTCAATATTTGCAGCAGGTATTGCAGCAACATCCGCCTGCAACAAAAGAGGAGATGATATATCCGTAAGAAGGTGATAAAAAGTAGCAGAAAATTTAAAGTAATGTAAGGTGTAACACTTAAAACTTTCTCAAACCACTAAAAAAATTATCCTAACCTTACAAATTCTTTTCTCAGGATTCTTTTGGTCATCTCACCTTCACACTCATATTAAAAGTTTCATCAAATTTAAGTATAACCACCGAGGCGATCAACCTTGGAAGACCAGCCAAAAAGGATTGACAAGAATTGATAGAATTTATACTTAATTTAAGCTTTATCCTAATATGATGTCCGCTAGCTTA
>DNGG01000334.1:0-4855 GCA_003486675.1 Cyanobacteria bacterium UBA11372 | reverse complement strand
ATGCTACCGGACATGATATAACTTCACAATCAGCGCTTTATTGTGTTTTTTTAGTAAAAATTCAGTATAAGCACTATCAGTATATACGAAAGCTATGAGAATTTTAATAGTGAGATTTTTTTGAACATTTACAAACAGACAACCTGTTTGTAAAGTGGGACGTTTTTTCAGAGCCGTCAATTCAATAATTTTAAGGAATCACTATGGCTATGAGTGCAATCACAAGGTTATCAGTGGCAGCAGCGGTCGGTATGACTTTAAGCTTACTCGCTACAGGTGAGGCTTTTGCTTATACCTTTACTAAAATCGCCACCACTCAAGACCGTTTTACCGACATCATACCCGAACGCAGCAATTTCAACACTAGCCCCGGCCCTGCAATCAACGACGAGGGCATTGTGGCATTCGTAGCTAAGGTGGCTAATTCAGGCATTTTCACAGGCAGTGGCGGGAAGCTAACTGCGATCGCCTACAACGGCGACTGCTCTGATATTACCTCCATTGCCGAAACTGAGAAATGCGTCAACTTATCCAGCAACCCCAGAAATACCGCAATCAACAAGGGGGGTACTGTGGCTTCCCTCGTTGGTTCGGAGGGAATCAAAATTATCAACGACGGGAATGTGACCTCTATCCCCAACAACGACGACATTGCTGCAATCGAAGACCCTGTACTCAACAACAACAACACCGTGGCCTTCTATGCTGAACTGAAAGGTGGGAACGGCATCTTCATTAGCACAGAGAAAGAAACAACCCCGATTGCCAGAAGCGGCGACAACGTTACCACTATCGCTGGCAACATGGATAGCTATCAAGAAGTTTTTCAGTCTACCGGAATCAACGACAGTAACACGGTGGCCTTCTACGGTAGACTCGAATCGGGAAACACAGGTATCTTCGCCAGCTTTGGCGGCGGCAAGCCAACTCCGATTGCCGACACTAGCAGCCGCTTTAAGCAGTTTGGGGATGAAGTTGCTGTCAATAACGATGATACTATCGCCTTTTTCGCTCAAGAAGTTGCAGGAGATAGTGGCATCTTCATCAAGCGCAAAGATCGGGAGGCGAGCCGCATTATTGACACCAAATCTTTTGGGAAGAGCCTTGCACTCAACAACGGAGGCACTGTGGCCTTCTTAGATGATATTGGCATCTTCACCGGCCTAGACTCAGTACCAAATAAAGTGATTGCTGTGGGTGATACTCTGGACGGTTTTGGCAAAGTGACAAACCTTCTTTTCTCTAGGAAGGGGCTGAACAATCAGGGTCAAATTGCCTTCTTCGCTAAATTCGAGGACAAAACCATTGGCATCTTCCGCGCCGATCCAGATTCTGCCCCGCAGCCCAAGCCGGTTCCCGAACCTGCTTCAGTGTTAGGGCTGTTGGCAGTGAGTGCAGTTGGTGCAACTTCAATTCGGCGCAAACAAAAGCTAGGGTAAAGTGAGTAGTTCTGTCTAGATTTAACCTTTTTCAGGGGAAAGCGATCGCTTTCCTCCAATACCTCAACTGAATGCGATCGCTCTTAAATTGCCAAATGCAGTTATGAATCAACCATCACACTCTCAACTGAGCGAACAAGTGAGGAAAATGCGAGGCATCCTCAAAAATATCACCTCAAAAAGCAACTTGGTCGCTCAGCTAATTCAAGAACGTCGAGAAGAAGCAGCGCGTGAGTAACAATGAGAGAAAAGAAATGCGATCGCTGCACTAAAACCTCCTCAGTTCTCTATCAAGCCCAATACGATAGTGGCGATCGCCTAACAAAAAGAATTGGGAATTGTGCGGCAGACCTAAAGGTTGATGCTATCCCACGTTTCGACGCCCCAGAACTAACATAAAAATAGTAGGTGTTGCCAAGCTAAAATCATGAAAAATATCCTCTCAATTGATCTAAATCGTTGGCTGCAACGCAAGCAAGAAACTGTGGTGCTGTTCGATTCGATCGCAGCAGCTTCTGACATTGCATTTATGCTCAACGGTGAGTGGGATGGGAGCAATGGCGTAGTTATGCCAAAATGCGACGAGGTAGCCGTTAACACTGCTGCGAATTTAGTAGGGGCTGCCTGGTGTTACCAAAGCGCAACAGAAGCCGTTTTAATTCGGTTCAACGTTGATGAACTGCTGCGTCGTTATCAAATTGGAGACAGGTATTTTATTAACGCCAATTTGAGGTGTACCGACCTGAGCAATTGTTGTTTAAGCAACATCAATTTGAGTTCGGCTAAGTTGAACTTGGTTAACTTCAGCGGCACTAATTTAAGCCAAGCTGACTTAACTGCGGCAGATCTCAGAGAAGCAAACCTGAGCAATAGCAATTTGAGTCAAACTCAATTGGTTAGAGCGAACTTTGCTAAAGCGAATTTGTTCCAGGCAAACCTTAGAGGAGCAAACTTGAGTCGTGCTTGTTTTAGCGATGCTAACTTAAACGAAGCTGATTTGAGGGGTGCTAATTTATCGCAAGCTGACTTAAGGGGAGCTAACTTGAACGGGGCGCTTTTGTGATAACTATTTCCTGTTGGGCTAGCAGAAAAATAGGGAGACACAATCACCAAACCAATTACAAATTAAACGTAAATCTATGACGGGTAATATCAAGTCCGTTTGCATCGGCATCGCGCGGGGGGCGGGTTTATTAATACTATTCGCTATCAATCAAAGGTTTCTGGTAAAACCCGCCCCTACAAAACTATTAACTGTACGAGTCCGATACGAAGGGACTTGATATAAACCATTTTAGGGTTCCCCATCAAAGCTAACATCGATCGCGATCGCCTCGCGATTGCCCTAACCGCTAATTTTGATATATCGAGTCAAAATCCGAATGATTTCACCTTTGACTGGAGAAGGTAACGGCGGACTCCAAGCCCCAACTTCTGCGAAGCGAACCACATGCAAGTTATTAATTACGCTGTTAACGCCATATGGAATACCGCAAGCAATCAAACGCACGGGTAGTTTGCCTTCGGGTATGTCAGGAATCGGCGCTTTGATTAACTCAATAACCGAACGTTGCTCTATCATTTAAGTAACACCTTTTTTGATTGGTGAACCAGCGATCGCACTCTAGTTTCTCAGGCCGGGGAGCGATCGCTTTGTCATGTCTACACTTAATTTAGTCCAACTAGAATCGATTGTCAACGTCTCGCGGTTAATAAAACACAATAGACGTAGCAAAGACAAAATTGGATGATGCCAAATGCTACTATCTGGCTTGCAATGGTATGGCTAGACATTAAGCATTGAGGCAATGATCCGCTGGAGACTAGCAGTTGTAATGGCTGAACGCGATATCAGCAATAAAGAACTAGCTTCCTTGATCGGAAAGCATCCTAATTCTGTCTCCAGGCTGAAGCAGCATCGGCGTCTTCCCAGGATTGACGAATCTTTGCTCGAATCTCTTTGTAAGGCTTTAAAGTGCCAGCCCGGAGACTTAATCGTCTACGAAGAAGGCGAGACAGATAGTTAACCTTTGTAGGTTGCAATGCGATCGCGTAGCTAGCCCTTGGCATATCGCACTCTAGTTTCTCAGCCCAGGGGAGCGATCGCTTTGTCCTGTCTGCATTTAATCTACTCCTACCTCAGTTTCTTGTCAACTATTAATAGTAAAAAAATAGCGTTAACGGTTGATAGGCGAGAACTTGCATTTGTGAAGTGTTAGCATCTGCGATGCAAGGTAATGACTAGAGGTTGAGCGTTTAAGTGGCGATTCGGTGGAGACTAGCAGTGGTTATGGCTGAACGGAATATCAGCAATAAGGAGCTAGCTCGTCTAATAGGGATGCACCCTACTTCTGTTTCTAGGCTGAGAGTTCGCCGCTACCTGAATAGAATAGATGGTGATACGCTGAATGCGCTTTGCAAGGCGCTCAAGTGCGAACCTGGGGAATTGATGGCGTATGAAGAGGATGAAGCGGATAGTTAGCAGGCTATTGCGATCGCGTGTATCTTAATGGGGTCAACCAATTTTTCTAGTCCAGGAAGGTAGGATAAGTGTTTGCGATCGCCATTGAACAACAGCAGTATCAAACCTACATCCTCTCTGACTCTTCTAGCGAGTCGCGTTTGGAAGTCGTACCGCAACGCGGCGGTATTATCACCCGCTGGCAAGTCCAAGGAGAGGATATCCTTTATCTAGACGCAGAAAGATTTGCCGACCCCAACTTAAGCGTCAGAGGCGGCATTCCTATCATATTTCCCATCTGCGGCAACTTACCCGACAACACCTACACCTATCAAGGGCAACAATACACCCTAAAACAACACGGCTTTGCCCGCGACATGCCTTGGGAAGTTGCCGACCAAGTAGCGCAAGATTTAGTTAGCCTCACCCTCGTCCTCAACAGCAACGACCAAACTCGTGCCGTTTACCCATTTGACTTCCAACTCGCCTTCACCTACGAACTTTTGGGCAACGGTTTAAATATCCGACAACGGTACACCAATCATTCCCCAGAACCGATGCCCTTTTCCACCGGGCTGCATCCTTATTTCCAAACCAGCGATAAAACCAAGTTGGAATTTAACATTCCAGCTTCCGAATACCAAGACCAGCGAACCAAGATAACCCATTATTTTAACGGCAGCTTTGACTTCGACGCCGATGAAATTGACGCAGCCTTCCAAAAGCTAACCAGTAAATCAACTTCCGTCACCGATACCACTCGCCGGATGCAACTCACCCTGGAATACGACGACGCCTACTCGGCAGTAGTTTTCTGGACAATCAAAGGTAAACCATATTACTGCCTCGAACCTTGGACAGCTAGCCGCAACGCCCTGAATACCGGCGAGAATCTGATTCACTTAGACCCAGGCACGAGTTTGGAAACGCTAGTGCGCTTGACAGTAAATTTCTC
>DNGG01000582.1:4337-23912 GCA_003486675.1 Cyanobacteria bacterium UBA11372 | reverse complement strand
ACGATCGGATTGGCTCATATCATGTCCTTAAGATTACCCATAATCATCAGCCCTTGCACGGCACGATTAACGTTATCTGTTTGCCCGAGATATCTCTGATGCCGTGTCCCTACCCAACGACAGAGTGAAGTTTTTTGATTATGGGCAATTCAACGGACATGATATTACGCAACGACACTAATGGTGCCGTACTCTGCTGGCTAACCCACCCTACATAGAGAAAGTTTTGTCAAGTTATTGCTACAAAAATTAACTAAATACCCATTAACAAAGCCCGCCGACAGCGGGCTTTGTGGTTTTTTTTTGACATTGGATTTACAACTCGCTGGGAAAGTTCTTAAGCGCGGGAAAAAAGGAAATATTTAAGCAGACCTTCCAATTGCTTGCGCTTGCAACGCCAGCGTCGCATCAATCACTTCCTTTGCCTTTTGTATTGCTTCATTTACTGTAGTGACGGGCACACCGTATTGAATGCCTTGGTAGACCCACTGGAGCCAGCATCCTTTATTTTTCTTTAGTTTATTCAGGTAAATTGGGATAGTTTGGTACGTAGTAACAGGTGTTAAATTAGCCATTGTCAAAACCTCTGTGCTTAAAAGTTTAAGTGTGGTTGGTGTTACAATTTCATAGATTGCGCCCTGAGTTTTTATACATCTAAGTTATAAGATGTAGTTAATTTAATTGGTATTTTTAATCATAGAGCCAGAAAGAGGATGTGAAGGATAGAAACTAGCTATATTTTCTATCGGCAACCTCAATGTATCCCCCTATACCCTAGTGACCCTCAGTCAATTAAATTTCTATAAACTTATTAAATCACCGTTGGGATGTTGGTGAATCTACCTAAAGTTTTTTGTAGCAAAATTACGGCTATTTCTTGAGACAGATATTATAAATCCATTCCACCATAAGCATTTGAGGCCGAGAGGTGGTGCGTAGGTGTAGGTAACGAGCGATCGCGCGCTTGTGAATAATAGTTTTTAGGCTCAGAGGACAGCTTGAGGCATGCGCATGACAGGAAAAACGGTAGAAAAGCTTGAGCAGCAAATAGAAGACTTCCTAGAAGGAATGGAGGATCTGTCCGGCTGTACTCACCTATTGTCGCAACCGCAGCAACAGAAATTAGCCGTTGCGATCGCTACATTTTACCAAAGGTTGGGTTCGCTACAAGTTGATCGAGGGGAAGTGCCAGCGTCCAAAGAAGCGTTGAACGCCACCTGTCTGGGAATCGAAGCCGAGCGTCGGCGCTACCAGGAGTTGTTTGAGCTGGCACCACAGGGGTATTTGGTGACGGATGGGGAAGCTGGAATCTTAGAAGCGAACTGTGCAGCTGGCAATTTATTAAAGCTATGTCGCGATCGCTTGGTAGGCAAATCCCTGGTTGATTTTATGGCGCGATCGCAACGGGCTAAGTTTCGCACTCAGCTTTGGAGATGGGATAGCAGCGAAGTCGCCAGAGAATGGGAAATGTCCCTAGTGCCAGTTGGGGGAAAATCTCTCAGGGTCAATTTTACCGCGTCGCCCGTGCGTTCTGAGGAAGGAAAGGTAGTCGGGTGGCGAATTCTGCTCAAAGATATCAGTCACAAAAAGCAGCAGAAAACAACGAACAAAAGCGATCTAAACCAGCTAAAAAAGCAGCAGCAGCAACTGAAAGCTCAAGCTAAAACCATTGAGCAACTTAAACAAGAAATTGCCCAATACAAGCAGATGCAAAGACTTTCTGCGCGGGAACAACAGCAAAGCCCCCGCTTGCTAAACCACCAGGTGAGGGCTTCCAACATTCGCACGGCGGAACTTGAAGAGGAACTCAACTATGAAGCGATGCTCAAGCGCATCACTGACAAAGTGCGCGATAGTTTTGACGAAAGCCAGATTTTGCATACCGCCGTCGAGGAATTAGTGCGAGTTTTGGGATTGAGGGGGTGCAATGCGGCTTTATACAATGTCGAGCGAGCCACAGCTACGATTAGCTACGGGTATACGCCTGACATCCCTGGGGATCAGGGGAAAGTGGTGCCGATGACTGAGTTTGCCGAATGGTATCAGCAGCTGCTGCAACGGCAGTATTTTCAGTTTTGCATTCGCATCCCTAACTGGGGGGGAGAAATTTCCATCCTCGCTTGTCCAATTGTCGATAACCAACGGACTCTGGGAGATCTGTGGTTATTCAAGCCCCAGGAGCATACTTTTAACGAAGTAGAAATTCGGCTGGTGCAGCAAGTCGCTTCTCAGTGCGCGATCGCAATTCGTCAAGCCAGACTCTACCACGCCGTCGAAGCACAAGTCACCGAGTTGGAACAACTCAATCGCCTCAAAGATGAATTTCTCAGCACGATTTCTCACGAACTCCGCACCCCTGTCGCCAACATGAAAATGGCGATTCAAATGTTAGGCATAAATCTCAATCGCGAGCTACCATTTTTTGATGAATTAGCCAAACCTCAAGCAGAACAAAGCAAATTAGCTCGCTATTTCCAAATCTTGCAAAACGAGTGCGATCGCGAAATTAACCTAATTAACGACGTACTGGATTTACAGCGACTCGAAAGCGGGAAACAACCCATAAAACCCGCCGCAATTCAACTATCGGATTGGTTACCTCAACTCGTAGCACCCTTTCAAGAAAGCGCTCAAAAACGCCAGCAGACTTTACAACTTAATATTTCCCCTACAATACCTCCTTTTTTCGGCGACCAAGCCAGCTTGGAGCGGATTATCACCGAATTGCTCAATAACGCTTGCAAGTATACGCCCCCTAATGAACAAATTACCGTTACCGCCTCTGCTAAACCGGGATTAATTCAATTGAGCGTTAGCAATTCGGGAGTTGAAATTCCCGATAGTGAATTATCCCGCATTTTTGATAAGTTCTACCGCATTCCCAGTACCGATCCTTGGAAGCAAGGCGGAACTGGACTGGGACTAGCGTTAGTGAAACAATTGGTTGCTCATTTGGGCGGTATTATTGATGTGAAAAGTCAGGATAATCAAACTTGTTTTACCATCACTTTACCGGATAAATTATCCCCTGGCGTTGCATAGCCCAAGGGCAAGGTAACGGTTACCTTCGTTCCTACTCCGACTTCACTTTCTATCGCTATATTGCCACCGTGTAAGTCTACGCATTGTTTGACAATTGATAACCCCAATCCGATGCCTTCAATTCTGCCGACGTTGCTGCCTCGGTAAAATGAAGTAAATAGCTTGGCTTGATCTGCTGGCGAAATGCCTATACCAGAGTCTTTAATCTGTAAAATGGCTTCCCCGTTTTCGCAAATTAAATCAAACTCGATATTGCTGCCTGAAGGGGAATATTTCATAGCATTAGACAGCAGATTTGTCAATACAGGGCGCAACAGTTTTTCATCTAAACAGGCGCTCGTATGTCCTTGGGCGGTAAAGGTAATAGTGTGTTCTTTATCCGCAGTAGCTTGGATTTCTTCTACTATTTGGCGGCAGAATTTTTCCAAGTCTAGCAGTGCGGGTTGAAACTTTAATTTTCCAGTTTCGGCTTGACTTACGAGTAGTAGGTCATCCAACGCCCGTTTTGTTTGTTTCGCGGCTGAAAGAATGTAATCAAGTTGCTGTTTTTTTTGCTCTTGAGTCCATCTATCGTTGTAATTTTTAAGTAGGTCTGCACTCAAGAAAATTTTATTAAGCGGGTTGCGGAATTCGTGGGAAATTATGGAAATAAAGCGGGTTTTTAACTCGTTGATTTCTGTTTGTTTTTCCAAAGCTTTGTTGATTTCGCTTTCTGCCTGCTTTTGCTTGGTAATGTCTTTAAAATCGACGACTATATTGCTGCTATTACCCATCAAGCTGATGGTGTATTCAAAGTATTTAATTCCCTCGGCTGTTGACAAGGTTAATTCAGCGGTGATGGGTTGTTTTGTGGTTAATACTTGTTCGCGTTGAGCATCAAGGGTTGCCACAATTTCGGAGGACAAGCCTAGATCTTGGCAAGTCTTACCCAGGATATCGGTTTGCGATACGCCTAAAGTGCGCGCCGCATTGGGGCTGGCGTAAAGGAACTTGCCGTGGCGATCGCATAACAAAATCTGGGCATCGGAAGCGCAGAGTATTTGATCGAGCAGAAACAATTTTTGCATTAATTGTTGAGCTTGCTTGCGCTCCGTAATATCACGCAACATCCACCGCATCCCTACAACTTGTTTTTGCGCGTCTAGAATCGGTACGGCGGTGCAAAGTGTTTCTGGCGGCGAGTTTTGCGCCCCATGTCGAGGTAGAATTTGGATTTCCCAGTCTCTGATTTCCTCACCGTTTTGTAAAAGATGCAGTTGGTGCAAAAAGTCGCGACGCGCTTGGGAAGGTATATAAACTAACAGCGGTTTGCCTATCAAGCGATCGCGCCTGACATTCAACAGCTTTTCTGCGGCGAAGTTGGCTTGTAGGATATTACCAGACGTGGTGGTAACGATATACGCATCGGGGGCAAAATCAAATAACTCTTGATAGCGCTGGCGCTCTCTTTCCACCGTCAAACGACTTGCGGCTAATTCCTCATTCTGGTGCCGCAATTCATCTGACGCCGCCTGTAATTCTGCCAGTGAATTGTTGAGTTGCTCCAAGCTTTCCCACAGCAGAGTTTCTTCCAATTCCGGCAGAACGTCAATTTGTCGCCCATTATTGTCTGTGAACTTTGGTAGAGCGCGAGTTCTTTCCCACAGTTCTTCTAGGCGTTGTAGAGAATCAGCTATTTGTTGGTCAAAAATTTCTTCTTTCATAGTAATAGATTAACTATTTTTCCTCTTGCACCCGTATTGTAATAGCTGTAGTTAATAAAAGGTTAATCGCAGGTGCAAGCAGCCCCTTCATTGATCGAGGAGGCGGTGAGATATTGCTTATACTGCTTATAAAATTTTTAGTGGCGATGTATCATCTATCCCAAGAAGCTTTTTCGCTTCTCTGCTTGGCAAAAGATACTGGTGGCGAATAGGGGGTATGATCCCTCATTGAAGAAGGGGAAAGGGGGAAAGGGGGAAAGGGGAAAGCTCTAGCACTAGACTTCTGGCAAAAAAGCCATACCAAATCAAGTTTCTGGCTTTTTACTTGTTTGACTAATTTCCTGAGTTTTCATCAAAGAAGGGAACTCTTAATAGGGAATAGGGAACAGTTTTTCCTATTTCCTGTTCCCTGGTGGGAGTTAGAGACCCCTACTTCTATAAGTAGCAAGTTTCAAGTGGGGTATAAATCTCCACTTGAAACACTCTGTTGCCTGTTGCCCGTTCCCTATTCCCTATTTAACACCTTTCCCCCTTTCCCCTTTTCCCTGCCTCCGCCACGCTGAGCGATCGCTGTTTGAATTACAGCCGATTGCCCGCGAGTCAGGCTTTCGCCAAATGGCGCAAGGCAAGTGTAGCGGCAGCAAAAATGGCAGCCCGCACACCGCTGCTGTCGGTGTACAATCAACGGCTGCAATCCGCTATAATTTCAAACATGCTCAGGAGAGAAGGCGGTATGAGTAGAATTCGTCTGGATGCGATCGCAGCCAGTATTTCTATTAACTCTCTTGCCTAAGACAACGGTCGTTAAGTTTGCAGGTCATAGTAGAGTTAAAAGGCATTCAGGATAGGAACGGAAAAAATGTCTAGACGAGACGATCTGCATTTATCCTTACGTAATACATTGGAAAAGGATGGCTGGACAGTCACCGATGACCCTTTGATCTTGATACTGGAACAGACTGTACTCAAAGCCGATCTGGGTGCCGAAAAGACGTTTGCTGCCGAAAAAGGCGCTCGTAAGATTGCTGTGGAAGTAAAAGATTTCGATACACCTTCAGCAATTAACGAACTAGAAAAAACTATGGGACAGCTACAGCTTTATCAGTGGGCGCTGGATGAGCAAGACCCCGCAAGATAGCTTTTTCTGGCAGTTAGTCGAACTGTTTACCTCAAGCATTTTCAAAAGCCAATTTTCCAGTTAGCAGTTAATCGAAATAAAATTAATTTATTGGTTTACAACCCTGTAGAAGAGGTAATTGTACAATGGATAGTCAACGAAACTATGCCGAAATCTTGACACGAGTATTGCGGCAAGCAGCCACTCCGCAGCCTCGCTTGCAACCGCTTCGCATCAGTGCCGTGTGCGATGCCGAAGCTGGACAGTTTTTAATTATCCTCACAGGTTGGGATAAAGATCGCTGGCTCAATACCATTCTGTTTCATGCTCGATTAGCAAATGGCAAAGTCATCATTGAAGACGATAATTTTGAGGAAGGGATAGCTGCTGACCTCATTGCCGCAGGTATTGCAGTTGATGATATCGTGACCTCACTTTTGGAGCAAAAACAGCAGGGAGAGCGTCCTACCGCATATATTGCCTAGATGTTAACAAATGGCTCACCGTTCAGGAAATTAACGATGAAACAGATTCAACGAGCGTGAAGTGCAAAATGATTTGCTTAAATTTTTGCAAATAGCTCAGGAAGAAGACATTATCCTGATGCATGAGGGTAAGCCAGTAGGCTATTTGGTTGGGTTTGCTGATGAAGATGATTGGATTGATTACTTGATGCTGCACAATGAAGAGTTTCAAACACGATTACGCCGTTCTCTTGGGGATGCACGAGAAGGGCGAACAATCGCTTTTGAAAAGGGAAAGTTAATTTCAGAAAGTGATGATTAGGCGCTGGCTACCTATCTATGAGGCAATTCGTTATTCTCAAAGTCACCAGGAACTACTGCAACCAGAATCCGACGAAAAACGCGATCGCTTAGAAGAAAAAGCAGTATCAATTGAGCCTACCAATGCTGCTAGAGCGAGATTTTTGAGTATTTCGGTTAGCCATTGTTATAATTGGGGAAATTTTTGATTAGTTGTCTATGCAGAACGATCGGGTTTTTGAACCAACTTGGAGTTGCATTAAACAGCTTTGTCCAGATTTCGCTGAAAATTTACGTAGAGAATATAACCGCACAGGTGGCTTTGTACCCTACGAACAAGGGTACATATATCTAATCCATGCTGAGGGCAGCAACTATTACAAAATCGGTAAAACCAAATCTCCTGATAGACGACTCCTTCAAATTGCGCCACAAATGCCATTTACTTGCAAGTTTATTAGAGTATGGCACAGTAACTTTATGAGCTTGGCTGAAAAGTATTTGCATCAAAGTTTTAAGAAATTTAGAGCCAATGGTGAGTGGTTTGAGTTCAGTTGCAAGGAGTTAGAAGAATTTTTTAATCCTAATTGGGCTATGGATTATAAAATTCGATACGCATACTCAGAGCATATTTGCGATTTAATCCCAAACCCAAACCAAATGCTTATTGAGTCTGATGGAATAAAATTTTCCAGAGGTATGGTGATAAGTATTTATCTTCATTATTCAGGCTCGGGAGATAAATGTATTTCGTACATTGAGGGAATTTTTAGAGAAATATCTGCTGAGTTACAGCCAGAACTACCGGAAAATATTCAGCATTTATCAAGTAGAAATGATGACTACAGCGTTTAACAAGCGACCCATCAATTAATTGCGTAGGGTGCGTTATGCTGTCGCTAACGCACCAACAACTCCAACTATGAAACCGCAACAGGAGTTTTTACTAATTTACGTTCCCCAGTTACAACCATTCGCATTCCTGCTGGTGCGGCTAATGTTAAACCGCGACGCACGGGTTTAACGGGACGCTTGTTAACTAAAGATACTTCAAACCGCGACAAAATTGTTGCCAGTACCAGCTTCATTTCATACTGAGCAAATGCCATGCCGATGCAGCGACGATTCCCACCGCCAAAAGGTAAGTATTCGTATTGGGAATATTGTCTTTCTAAGAAACGTTCCGGTTTAAATTGTTTCGCTTCGGGATAGACTTCTGATCGATGGTGGGCTAAATAAATACTGGGAATTACAACTGCACCAACTGGTAATTGATAACCCGTAATTTCCAGCGGCGCTCTGACTGTCCGGATGAAGGCGCTGATCGCAATTGGGTAGATGCGGAGGGTTTCAGAACAAACGGCGGTGAGATAGGGAAGTTTTGCGATCGCACTCGTATCCCCCTGTACGCTTGCCAATTCTTTGAGCAATTTTTCCCGCACTTCTGGCGAACGATCTAACCAATAAAATGCCCAAGTTAATGCAGAAGCGGTCGTTTCGTGTCCCGCTATTAATAATGTCATTAACTCATCGCGCAATTCTTCTTCTGATAACTGGCTGCCATCTTCGTAGCGCGCCGCTAACATTAAACTAAGAATATCTTGCCGATTTGAGTTTGATTCTGCCCGACGTTCTCGAATTAATGCAAAGATTAATTCGTCAACTTGTTGCTTTTGGCGTAATATTTTTCCCCAAGGACTCCAAGCACCCCAATCTTTTTGTAAAAATGGAAAAAAGAAGGAGCTTGACATTAACGGCGAACTGGTTACTTCTAGTAGCGAATTAATTAATTGCCGCAGTTGTTGGAATTTTTCGCCTTCATCAACGCCAAATACTAGCCGCAAGATGACGCGGAGGGAGATTTCTTGCATCGAGTGGCGGATATTAAACGGTTTGCCAATTTTCCAACTATCGCTGACTTCGCGGCTAATTTCGCAGATGGTTTGACCGTAGGCGCGCATTCTCTCGCCGTGGAAGGGTGGGGTGAGGAGTTGGCGATCGCGTTGGTGGCGATCGCCATCTAGCAATACGAGGGAATTATCGCCGAGTAAAAATTTTAACCCCCGGTTTCCCCGTCCTGCGTCTAGTTTGCTGGAATCGGCATTAAAAATCTGCTGTAGAGCTTGGGGCTGACTAAAGTATACAATCGGCGTGTTTTGGCGACCCCATACGGTGAAGGTGTCGCCGTAAATTTGGGCGAAGTCGTCTAAGTATTTAATAGGTTGCGTAATAAACTTGATTAATCGTAAAAATACGGGCATGGTTGGCCCATTGGGAAGGTTGTGGCTAGGTGTCATAGCTTGTGATGTGGAGGTAGCTCTAAAGAAATCTTAAGCTGCAAGTCGCTGATAAAGCGATATATTCTTTTTATAACGAACCGATCCAGGGGCAGAAAAAGGATCGACTGCAAAATATACAGGTAGGCTGAGGTATGCGATCGCCTCATTGATGTACTTTATAAGGGGACTGGGAGGAAATTATGGCTCGGAAAAATATTAAGGATAATTCCAACGATTCTGTTCAACCATCTCACACGATTGATATTTCAGCTTCGACTGTGGTAGAGGGCGATCCAAATCCGGAAACAGAAGTTACAGAAAAACCACAGGAAGATTCTGATATTCAAGCGCAAAGTAATGGCTCTAATCAAGCTGCTTTAGAAGCAACGATCGCAGAATTACGCTCGGCTTTATCACAAGTTAATCAAAGAGAAGCAGCAACGGTATCTGAGTTGAGAGCAGCTTTAGAAAAGGCTCATCAACAAGAAGCAGCAACAGTCGCCGAGTTGAGAGCAGCTTTGGAAAAAGCGCAACAACGAGAAGAATCCACAGTCGCCGACTTGAGAGCAAGTTTAGAAAAAGCTCATAAACGAGAATATGAGCTTCAGGAGAATGTTTATCAGTTAAAGTCCGAGCTTTACGAGCAAAAAACTTTGGTTCAGAAGCTTGAACAAGCACTAGATCAAGCAAATCTGAAAATCAAAAATGAACTCGATCAAGCTAAGAAAACGGCGTTGGAATTGGCACAAGCTAATGGCAAACTGATTGAAGAAATTCAAGGTTTGAAAAAAGGTAAGCAAGAAAAGCCAACCACGCAGCCAACCACGCAGCCAACCACGCAGCCAACCATGCAAGCTATTGTGCCTAAAAAAGCAATTACGATCCCTAAAAAATCGATTCCGATAATTGAAAAGCTCCCGCCAGAAAACCCAGAGGAGCCTGCTAAAACTTCTTCGCCAATGTGGCTATTAGATTAAAGGATTTCAGATTTCAGATTTTAGATTGGGAATGTGGGATTGAATAAATCTAAAATCCCAAATCTAAAATCTGAAATTATTCTAGGCGAGTTTTGCTTGTGCTTGTCTTTGCAGCAGGTTGAGAATTGAAGTTTTTTCTAGGATTCCTACTAGGACTCCGTTTTCGCCCACAACGGGGAGTTCAGAAACCTGCTTTTGTTCGATCAGCGTTACTACGTCTAGTAATGATTGATCCGCTTTGATCGTCGTAGTTGGATCTACTGGTTGTACGAGTTCTTTGACTAAAGTACGAGGCCAAAGATCGACGGGGATAGTTTTTAGCGCGTCTGCGGCGATCGCACCCACTAAATACCCGCTTTCATCAGTTACCAAAAACTGGCGCCAGTTGTCTTTACCAATTACATACTCGTTGGCAAATTCTCTCAAAGTCAGCGATTCGGAGACGATCGGACTATTAGGCACAACCGCATCAATAGCAGTCAAGCTTGAGAGTGTATCCTGCACTTTGGCAGATCTGGCAAACTGAGTGGCGTTTTGCAGTAAGAACCAACCGATTAATAAAGTCCAAAAGTTGGGAAAACTGCCGAATACTAGCGGAAGCAATCCAGTCGCAATTGCTATCCAACCAAAGATTTGACCGACGCGACCTGCAAATACAATACCTTTATATTGATTGCCGGTGATTTTCCAAACGATCGCTTTGAGGATATTTCCACCATCGAGAGGTAAGCCAGGAATTAGGTTGAATAAAGCTAACATCAAATTCAGCGATGCTAGCAATCCTACTATTGCTGCAATTGGCCCGGAAATGGTAAAGTTAGTGCCAACAAAGGTCAACAGACCGAACAGCAGCAGGCTGACCACTGGCCCCGCGATCGCAACCCAAAATGCTTCCCCAGGCGTCTTGGATTCTTTCTCTAAGCTAGCTAATCCACCAAACAGAAATAAATTAATCGATTTGACTTCAATTCCCTGACTTTTGGCAACGAAACTGTGTCCCAATTCGTGCGCCAAAACCGAGGCAAACAACAGCAAAGCAGCAATCAATCCTAGTATCCACGGGGTTCCCGCACCCAATCCGGGAAATAAAACCGCCAATTGATTGCTATATGTCCAAGTGAATAAGGTTAAGACAAAGAACCAAGACGGATGGATGTAAAATGGTATGCCAAATAGGTTGCCAACGCGAATAGTGCCGTTCATCTGGCCTCCTTTGATTTATCTTGTTTCCAGTGTAACGAAATGTAAAAAGGGTTTTAAGATTTCGGCTATCGCGGTATCCGTCCGTTGAGGTACGGTTTTCTCGTGGGAGACGTGGCATAAGCTATCGTATAAGTAGGTTGGGTTGAGGTAACGAAACCCAACCTACAGATTTGTAATATATGTGACCACTTGAGAAAAAAATTTATTGCAACCTACGCCGATCATGCAAACCGACAACAGCAAGATTACCCGCGTCTATAGCCAAGAAGAGATCCAGCAAATTCTGCACCTGGCGATTTCCCGTCAAAATTATGATGGGGAATTTAGCCGCGATCAGCTGGCGGAAATTGCCGCAGAGTTAGAAATTTCTCCGGAAAACCTACTAGCAGCAGAAAGGGAGTGGTTTTCCCAACAAGGCGAGTTGCAAAAGCGGCAAGCGTTTAATACCTATCGACGCGGAAGATTAAAAAAGCGCTTTGGTAATTATGCGATCGCTAATACTTTTTTGGTATTGCTGAATCTAGTCGGTGCTGGAACCCTAACTTGGTCGCTTTACATTCTATTATTTTGGGGGCTAGGTCTTGGCCTCAATGCTTGGAATACTTTTCAATCTGACGGCGAGGACTACGAACGAGATTTTCAAAAATGGAATCGTCAAACCCAGTTACGGCAATCGATTAATAGCTTTTTTAATAATTTCTTGAAAGCTTGGTAAGACAAACTCAGATGTTGCACCAGTAACAAGCGAGGCAGAGCCTCGCACATCCTAGTTCCCAGGCTGGAGCCTGGGAACTAGAGTCGGGAGGCTCTGCCTCCTTTAGGCTGGAGATTTTAATAGCAATATGGGGTAACATCTTCGCCACATACATCAGCTAAGTATACTAAAGAACGAAAGCGCAAGCCCATTAATTGTTCGTATAAAGGATTGATTTTACACAGGGGCGGGATGCTAACAAGAGTCCGCCCAAATATTTGAATATCTCTAGCAAACGGACATTGAGATGGGATGAGTTTGCACAATGCCCTGGCTAATTCAGCATCGCGGATTTCGATTGAGTCTAGCTGCTGGCGTAATGGTTGTAAGAGACTTTCCATTAAGCTGCTAGACTTCAACTTTGTTTGCGGATAAATGCTATTGAATGCAGACATAAGTCACCCTAATCAAGATATCAACTGGGAAGAATTTATTTGATATTTCTATTATTAACCCAGTTGCGAGGTTTGAGAGCGATCGCATTCCCTATTCTTTTTAATCTGTTTAATAACCTGATGTGATAGTACTCAATCATTTGTAAAGTTAAGTTGAGTAATATGACATTAACTTATGAGTTAGATCGAAGTTTGTAATTTTAGACACTTTGATCGAAGAAATATCCCTAGAATAGATCCAGAGGGATTAATTGGTTTTACCTTCACTTTCGTTTTGTCAATTGGAGGATTCCCCATGCAAGAGCTTATCGCTACCGTTCCTATGCTCAAAACGCCGCAAGAAATCGAAAAAGCAATAGAAGTTTACAAAAACAGCGATCTCAGCGGTTTTGAACTGATTAAGCTGTGGCAAGCTATCCGCGATGCTGCTCTCAATCAAATTTTCCCCGATGCTAATAACGATAACGTTCCTGGCGAAGATAGCTACTAATAGCATTACCCAATTGGAATAAAAAATTCCCTCCTGCTATACCCATCAGGGTATTCAGGAGGGTTTGCATGTCAAATGCAGCATCGATCTTAGAAACCGGGTTTCTTCGTAGATCTTCAGTTTCAAAGCGACGATTTTTCAGAGAAACCCGGTTTCTTTAGGCAAGTTCTGAATTTAACAGCAATATTGACTCACATCTTCACCGCAGACATCGGCAAGGAAACATAACGCTTGGAAACGCAATCCGACAAACTGTTCGTAGAAAGGATTTAACTTGCACAGCGGGGGAATGTGAAACAGCGTCTTGCCAAAGATTGTAATATCTCTTTCAAATGGGCATTGAGAAGGGATGAGCTTGCAGATTAATCTAGCAAATTGAGCGTCGCGCACTTGAATAGATTCTAACCGTTGGCGGATTGGATGCAGCATCATATCGGCTAAACTGGGAGACTCTGGATAAAGATGAGTATTGCTAAGCATAATTGCCTTACCTAAAATTTCTGTTTCATAGATTTGTTTGATATTTATATCTTCATCGCCGCTACAGGTTTTTCCGGCGATCGCATGAACTATTTTTTGTGATATAATCGGTATCCCCTCAGTGCTAAAAGTCATAGATGATAAGCGATCGCAGAGCAAATTCGCGGTGATTAATATCACGCAAGATACTTGATAAAAATCACAAAAACTTTATATTGCTGACATCGGTAGGTGAGTAAAATAAGGTCATACGGTCTGACTCAGACTTTTGTCCATGTCAGTAGGAGAAGGCTTTTATGCAAGAATTACTCACTCAGGTTCCAGTTCTCAAAACTCCCGAAGAAGTGGAAGATGCGATCGCGCGTTACAAATCTAGCGATCTCAACGATATGGATCTGATTTACCTATGGCAAGCTATTCGCGATGCTGCCTTGAATCAGAATAAGGATAACGCAGATACCGACAACGTTCCAGGTCAAGATAGCTACTAAACCCGATAAAAATTCTTACTGGCGATCTCCAGTATAAATAGCCTCCTGTTATACTCAAAACGAGTTGCGGGGGGTTTTTATGACTGTTTTTATGAACGGGGCAGAAAATAACGCCACATCGCCATTTCAGTCATTTTTGCAAGAGTTATATTGTAAGTACAAATCTCTACCGGATGGTAAGGTAGCAAGTTATATCCCCGAATTAGCAAAAGTAGATCCGGACTTGTTTAGTATTTGTGCCATAACGGTGGATGGTCGGATTTTCGAGGTTGGGGATTTTAATCAATTATTTACAATTCAGTCGATTTCTAAAGTATTTGTTTATGGACTGGCGTTGGAAGATCGGGGACGGGATTATGTATTGACGCGAGTCGGGGTTGAACCGACGGGGGATGCATTTAATTCTATTATTTTGGATGAGCGATCGCAAAGGCCGTATAATCCGATGGTGAATGCGGGAGCGATCGCTACTACAAGTTTAATCAAAGGTGCGGGACCAACGGAACGACTGAATCGCTTGTTAGAAATGTTCCGGCGTTATATTGGTAGGCACGATATTTTTATTGATATTTCCGTATTCATGTCCGAACGCACAACGGGACATCGCAATCGGGCAATGGCGCATTTAATGCATCATTTTGGCATGATTGATGAGAAGTTTGATGAAGCACTTGATTTATATTTTCAGCAATGTTCGTTGATGGTTACTTGTCGCGATTTAGCAGTGATGGCGGCGACGTTGGCAAATAATGGGGTTAATCCGATTACCAAAGAACAAGCGGTTGATTGTGCTTATGTGAAAGATATTTTGAGTGTAATGTATACCTGCGGCATGTACAATTTTGCCGGAGAATGGGCGTATACAGTTGGACTCCCGGCAAAAAGCGGCGTGAGTGGCGGGATTATTGTGGTGGTGCCGAATCAAATTGGGATTGCGGTGTTTTCGCCACTGTTGGATGAACGGGGAAATAGCGTGCGAGGGGTGAAAGTTTGCGAGGAACTTTCGCGGCAGTTTGGGTTACATATGTTTGATTCGGCGATGGGGAGTTGTAAGTTTTTGGAGATGTTGAATTATGGTAATGGGTAATTGGTAATTGGTAATTGGTAAGATTGAGCTAAGATCTACAAATGAGTATTTAAGAAGGCGAACAAATGAGAGCGAATCCTGGGGGGCAAGTTGCTCCTGATGAGGTGATTGGACGGCAGGGGCTGATTCAAAACTTATGGTATATTTTGGAGAGTCAAAGCTTAATTTTGAGCGCAGAAAGGCGGATGGGTAAGACTTGCGTCATTAAGAAAATGCAAGCCGAAGCGCCAAAGGATAAGTTACCGATTTACCATGACTTAGAAAAAGTGCGATCGCCTCTAGAATTCGTCGAGACGATCTTGCAAGATGTAGAAGAGTATTTGGGCGGTTTGAAGCGGACAGCCAGGAAAACTCGCCAGCTATTGACGCAACTAAGCGGTGCCGAATTCAGCGGCTTTAAGTTACCGGAAATTGCCGCACCTCATTGGAAAAATCTGCTAATTCAAACCATCGCCGATTTGGTGGAAAATCAAGATCGCACGGTGATTTTGTTTTGGGATGAAGTGCCGTATATGCTGAGCAATATCGGCGACGAGGCGGCGATGGAAGTATTGGATACATTGCGATCGCTGCGTCAGATGTATCCTGGGGTGCGGATGGTATTTACGGGTTCGATTGGCTTGCATCACGTCATCGGTTCTCTGAAGGAAAAGGGTTATGCTAATGCCCCAATCAATGATATGTATATCGAAGATGTGCCGCCTCTATCTACAACTGATGCAACTGACTTAACTTGTCGGTTACTTCGAGGTGAAAATATCTCTACACCCGATCTTGATGTAACTGCTGCTGCGATTGTTGATAATGTCAACGGCATTCCTTTTTATATCCACCACATTATTAGGCAACTAAAACAGAGCGGTAAAAGTAGTTCAACAACGGTTACAGACATTGTTAATAGCGCTTTAACCGATCCTCTCAGTCGTTGGGATATGGGTCACTATCGGGATCGGATTGATACTTATTATGACGATCAAAAGCGTCCCTATGCTTTGAATTTGTTGGATATTTTGGCAGTTACAAACCAGCCTTTGTTATTAAACGATCTGCTCGATCGTCTCAAATCTGGATCGTTAGTAACAGACCGGGAAATGGTATTGAATGTATTGAGATTATTGCAGCGCGACTATTACGTTATCCAGGAAACTAATAGTCAATATCGCTTTCGCTATTCGCTGATTCAACGTTACTGGCAAGTATCTAGGGGGCTAGTATGAAAAGCGCATTTCTCTCTAGATTTACTCCCAGTTTGATGTCAGCGGAGACGCTAGAAGCGATGTTTGTTAAGCGTCACGAACTGGCAAAGGATTTAGTAGAAGTTATCCGCATCAGTGCTACAACTGCTAATAAGCATTTTCGCTTGTTGATCGGGCCGCGAGGGATTGGCAAA
This sequence comes from Cyanobacteria bacterium UBA11372, assembly GCA_003486675.1. Lineage (GTDB taxonomy): Bacteria > Cyanobacteriota > Cyanobacteriia > Cyanobacteriales > Aerosakkonemataceae > Microseira. Next base: position 7,740 of record DNGG01000582.1, on the reverse strand, counting down.
ACTCACATGATGGCGCTGATTTATCATCGCGTTGCCAAAATGGAGGATTTGCGGGATAAATTGCTAATTGCTTGGTTACGGGAGGAAGAGTGGGGCGTTACGTCGTTTTTAGATTTGCTGCTGCGGATATTTAGAGCGATCGCCAAAGAATACCCAGCCGAATATGATGATTTGTTGAATGAGAAAGTGGAAGCATTTTATCAATTGTCGGCGGATGAAGCTGAGTATAAAGCTGCTGCGTTGCTAAGAGAGTTTGTTGGTAAGCGGGTGCTGCTGTTACTGATAGAAAATTTAGATGATTTGTTTGACGGGTTGGGAGATATTGGGCAAAAACAATTCCGGGCATATATCCAAAATTATTCATTTCTGACGATTGTGGCGACAGCACAAAGTCTGTTCAATGCGGTTCGGTTGCAAACTTACCCGTTTTATGGCTTTTTTTATACCGAAGAGTTAGAAGAGTTGAAGCTAGAGGAGGCTAGAGATTTATTAGCGCATATTGCTAAATTAGAAGGCGATCGCGAACTAGAGTCTTTTATTCAAACAACGACGGGTTTCGATCGCATCCGCGCCATGCATCACCTAGCGGCTGGAAACCCCCGCGTTTATGTCGTTTTCGCCCAATTCCTCTCCCGCAAGTCGTTAGATAAATTGGTGGAACCGTTTATGCGGACGTTGGATGAACTGACACCTTACTATCAAGCAAGGATGACATGGCTTTCGCAACCGCAAAGGAAAATAGTTGAATTTTTAGTCGATCGTCGTAGTGCCGTTCCTGTGACGGAAATTGCCCAACGCAGTTTTATATCTGTTGAGACGGCATCTAGCGAATTGAAGGATTTAAGAGAGAAGGGCTATGTTAATTCTGATGAAATTGGGCGCGAGTCGTTTTACGAATTGCGAGAACCGCTGATGCGTTTTTGTCTTGAGGTGAAGAAACAGCGAGGCGAACCAATACGTTTATTTATCGATTTTTTGCGGGTTTGGTATACGCGGACAGAGTTGCAACAGCTTTTGGGATTGGAGGTGGGGGAATTTAAGCAAGAATGGGGGTTTGATGTTTTAAAAGAAGGGTTGATTGGGGCGCAAATGGAGGAATCATGCCCGGAAAAACATTATTTTAGGTATCAGCAACCTCTGGAACCGTTGCCTGCGGATGCGATAATGGACCGAGAATATGTGAAACGCGCGCTAGAAGCACTTGAAGAATCGGAAGAAGACCCCCGCGTGGCAGTATGTTGGGAGGAATATAAAGAGTGTTGTGAAAAAAAAGATTATGTTTCTGCTTTAGAATATGCAAATAAATTGATAGAAATTCGCGGTCAGCCAAAAGATTGGTCAATGCAGGCATATTGCTTATTTAGGCTCGAACGCTACGAGGAAGCATTAGAATCCTGCAACAAAACTGTTGCCATTGACTTCAATTTTGGCTTCGCTTGGTTTATGCGAAGCTTAGTACTGGAAAATCTCAAACACTACGAGGCAGCATTAGAATCTTATGACAAAGCGATCAAACTTGACCCTAATAATGCAGATCTTTGGTACAACAGAGGCTTATTGCTATTAAACCTCAACCGAAATCAGGAAGTAGTAGAATCCTACGACAAAGTGATCGAACTTGACCCCAATAATGTATTTGTCTGGTTATTCAGAGGCAGTGTGCTATCCAAGATCAACCGAAATCAGGAAGCATTAGAATCTTACGACAAAGTGATCGAACTTGACCCCAATAATGCATCTGTCTGGTTATTCAGAGGCAATTTGCTATACAAACTCAACCGAAAACAAGAAACATTAGAATCTTACGACAAAGCGATCTCATTTGACCCCAATAATGCATCTATTTGGTTTCTCCAAGGGTATGTGCTAGAAGACCTCAACCGAAAACAGGAAGCATTAGAATCCTACAACAAAGCGATAGAACTTGACCCCAATAATACATCTGCTTGGTTAAACCGAGGGTTCGTGCTATCGAACATCGACCGAAAACAGGAAGCATTAGAATCCTACGACAAAGCGATCGCACTTGACTCCAATAATGCATCTGCTTGGTTTTTACGAAGCTATTTGCTATACCACTTCAACCGAAAAGAGGAAGCATTAAAATCTTACGAAAAAGCGATCGCACTTGAGCCAAATTTGGAAATTAATTGGAACAAAATAGGTAATGTTCTAATTCATCTCGGACGCTTTGATAAAGCATTAAAAGCCTGTGACAAAGCGATCGCACTTGGCATACAATCTTCCTATGTTTTCTCCAACCGTGCAATTTCATTACTAGCACTAAACCGTTGGCATGAAGGCATTACAGCATTAGACAACGCATTCAACCGTTTTGCTGATGGGGAAAAACCGGAGACAGAGGACAGTGACTTAATTATCCGCAATTTGTTCAACAGCGCCCACGATGCAGCAATTTGGAAGAACTGCATCGCAAGTCTAATAGAAATTTACAACAAATACCAAGCTGTTTCAGTATTAGGTCAAGGACTTGTAAAAAGGGAGAGCATTTCTGTATTGATGTCAGAAATGGTGAGCGACAAAGCAGCGCAAACTTGGCTGGAAGTGTGGCGGGAATTGGTAGGCGATGTATCTGAATTTGTCATCCCTCTGCGTCTGCTCAATGCTGCGGTTCGCTATAAGGAAACGAAAGGCGATAAGCGGGTTTTGCTGGAACTTCCTATCGAAGAACGCAATTTGTTACAACCTTTGCTAGAAATCAATTAGGAGTAATTAATCATGCTCAAAGATATTGTTGCCGTTCAACCTTTAGAAGGATACAAACTTCACCTTCGCTTTGAAGATGGAGTGGAAGGAATAGTGGATGTGAGTCAGTTAATTGAATTTTCAGGTGTTTTTGAGCCGCTGCAAGAATTATCTTACTTTAACCAAGTGAAATTGAATGGGGAAGTGGGTGCGATCGCATGGCCTAATGAAGCTGATTTAGACCCAGATGTCCTCTATTCTATTATTACAGGATCTAGAAATCCGGTTTGCGATCAAAACCGGGTTTCTGGCGCCGATCTCGGCGGGGCGGGTTTATAGAGGTTATTTGCGGGTATCTAATATTGTCGGTAAAACCCGCCCCTACAAAATTGACAACCGATCGATAACAATTACCAATTACCAATTACCCATTACCAAATTAAGAAAACGACACTAACAAAAACCCACCTACATACAGCAACAAGACTAAAAAACTCTCGAAACCAATATTGCCGATGCCGTGTTTTTCTCGGCGCAACAAACCTAAGACGAGAATCCCAGTAATTAAGATAGTTAAAGCCAGGATGAATATTTCATGCTCGGTTAAAGCTTGATAAATTGAGCCGTTGCGGTACGCTAAATCGGAAAAAGCTAAGAACAATATATCGAAACTATTGCCGCCTAAAACGTTACTCAC
>DNGG01000582.1:3383-4231 GCA_003486675.1 Cyanobacteria bacterium UBA11372 | reverse complement strand
GGTTAAAGCTTGATAAATTGAGCCGTTGCGGTACGCTAAATCGGAAAAAGCTAAGAACAATATATCGAAACTATTGCCGCCTAAAACGTTACTCACAGCTAGAGTCAGCGCCCCTCGACGCACGGCTACAAGTGCTGTTACTAATTCCGGCAGGGAAGTTGATAGGGCGGTGAATAAACTTCCCACAACATTTTCAGAAAGATTGGTAGAATCGGCAATGCTTACGCCTGTTTGTTCTAAACCATATCCGGCAATAGCCAGAACGCCAGCTAGTAATAAAAACTTCAACCATAACCCGATTAATCCATCTGGTTCTGAGTCGGCTGAATCGGGTTTTTCGATGGGTAATTTTTCCGGTTGCTGCGGTGTCCACATGGGGCGTTTTTCAGCGGATGCTACCAAACGCAATCCGAAAATATAGGTGAATACAAGTGCAATTGAAGCGGGATGAATTCCCCACACAGTGAACGCAGGATTTGCTATAGTTAATAAAGGAATTGCTAATAAAACTATCAGCAAAGTTCCTTGGGTTAAAGTTGCAGCCGAGGCGGCAGCGTATTCTAAATTAAACTCAAGGTAAGTAATATCGGCAATTCCTAAAAATGCTGTTTGAGCGGCTATATCCCCCAGGGCGTTGCTGATGGACAGTTCTGGATAGCCGCCAAAGGCGGCGGTGACTGAGGTGACAATTCCAGGTAAAGAGGTGCACAGTCCCAAAAACAAAGCACCCATGAGTGCTTCGCCGAGTCCGGTTTGCTTGGCTAGGCGCTCTGCGATCGCAATCATCATCGTACCGCTGATCCCAATTGCCAAAGCTGAGACTAAAAATAAACTTATGCTAATCGTCA
>DNGG01000582.1:2685-3289 GCA_003486675.1 Cyanobacteria bacterium UBA11372 | reverse complement strand
TCTGCGATCGCAATCATCATCGTACCGCTGATCCCAATTGCCAAAGCTGAGACTAAAAATAAACTTATGCTAATCGTCAGCGAATCGCTAGTGAATTGGGTCATAGTATGGTAAGGGTTTTTAGTTATAGTGCTAGAGGTTCGTAGTGAGGATTCCTCTTCAACTAACTTAGAATAAACCTCTAGGCTTAGTTAACCCGCTGAAGACATAACCAGTTAAAACAATTATGCGGAGATAAGATAGATATGGTTCGATACACCATCCCTCAAAGTCCAGAAGTCGTCTTGACAGTTTCAGGCAAAGATTCACCTAAAGCACGCGAGAAGGCGATGGATCAGCTGCTAGAACTGATGGATGCTGGTAAACTCCCTACGGAACTCGATGAAGGTTTTGGTCCTAAAGATTTTATTGAAGTTAAAGATCTCGAACCCGATGGCACCGCTGGGGATGAAGATGCTGTTACCGGCGCTATCCAAATTCTCAGCAATCTTGCCTCATTAAAACTTAAGGTGCAAGAAACACGTGCCGAAGCGCTGAAAGTTCGCGCTCAAGTTGATATTTTATTTTCAGATAACTCTGTGAGCGAGGAGGAAATATCGAGTCT
>DNGG01000582.1:0-2588 GCA_003486675.1 Cyanobacteria bacterium UBA11372 | reverse complement strand
AATCTTGCCTCATTAAAACTTAAGGTGCAAGAAACACGTGCCGAAGCGCTGAAAGTTCGCGCTCAAGTTGATATTTTATTTTCAGATAACTCTGTGAGCGAGGAGGAAATATCGAGTCTCAAGGAAGGTTTTAAAGTTCTCAAAAACTTTGCTCAAATGAATCTCCGTTACCAAGAAGCGAGATCTAAAGCAGAGCAAGCTCGTACCATTTTAGATGAAGCTTTAAAATCTCCTGAAATTTCTGCGGTTACGGTGGAAGAAAACGGCGATTCTGCGGTTTCTGCTGAAAAAGGTAAGGCAACGGAACGCACTAAACCGTCAAAAAGCTAATACCGTTTTCCGATCAATGTCCTACACAAGGGGCGGGTTTATTTTAATTGTTCGTTTTTGTCCAAGGTTGTTGGTAAAACCCGCCCCTACAGCGTATACGATCTGTATAACCCATCATTCGCCCACAAACCCGGTTTTTCCAAAAAACCGGGTTTCTTACACCCGCCAGGGTGGAACGTAAGTGAAACCCAACAAAGGCAAGGCTGGTTGGGTTTCGTACCTCAACCCAACCTACTCTCTGACTGACAAATTACCAATTACCAATTACCAATTACCAATTACCAATTTCACTCAAATTCCCAGTCGCGACAGAGTTCTTCAGGACGCCCAAAAGGATGTATCGCACAATTTATTCCCTCCTTCCCGTGATAATATTGACAAACTCGGCAAGGTTTTATTTGCTCTAGTTTTTCTAACAAAATATCCCATTTTTTCTTAATATTATCCCGATATTTGAGTGCGGCTGCATGATTGGGATTGAGCAGCAATGCTTGTTCAAAAGCTGCCAGGGCGTTGTTGTAAAATCGAGTAATTAGTAACCCATATTTCGTCCAAGCATCGGCACGGCATTCGTAGAGTTCTATCGTGTGTAAAAGCAAAATGCCGTATTTCGTCCAAGCATCGGCAGAGCCACTGGTACGCAGTTTTTTTTGATTCAGGATCAAGCGTTTAATTGTGTTAACCAGTTCTTTCGGATGCCAAGGTTTTCCTAGATAGGCTTCGGCATTTTTCAAACCCCAAGAAAAATCTATATCTTGGATTTTTGCGGTTAAAAATACTACGGGAATATTTCGGGTGTCGGGGTTGGCTTTAATCAAGCGACAAACGCCGTAGCCATCCATACGAGGCATGACGATATCCAATAGCACTAAATCGGGGTTATTCGCCTCGATTTTTTCTAAAGCTTCGATGCCATCGCTTGCTTGGATCACATTCAATCCACTCCATTCCAACTGGTTTGAAATGCATTCCCGTTGGGCATGAGAGTCTTCTACTACCAACACTGTATTCATAACTGCCTCACTTCTCTATGCAGATAAAACCTTGACGGCAAAGGGCAGTGCTTGCCGATTCGACTGGCACTTGCTACATCAAATGTACCCAATATGGCTTTGTTTATTATCGCCCTCTCAGTAATTTCTCTGAGATGGGGGTTGAGATTGTGCGATCGCCAATCTAAAAATATTGAAAAACCTTGCACCCCAGCAACGCACCAGGGCAGAGACTTTGACAGTCTCTGCTGGGAAACTCAGCCTGAATCGGCTTGACTGCTTTTTTCTACCATAACCTGCGGATCGCTAAATACGGAAGTCTAAAATGCTGCGGGCGGCGATTTGGGGTTGTTCTAGGTGAGGTACGTGCCCGGAATCAGAAATCCAAATTAGTTGACTGTGGGCGATCGCATTCTTAAACTTCTCTGCATCCCCTGTCCCCAGAATCTTATCCCCATCTCCCCATAAAATCAGCGTCGGCTGTTTAATCTCGCCTAGTTTATCTTTAAACGAACCGTAACCCCCACTTTTGGTAAAGGCAATCAACGCTTGACGCCAACCGGGCATACCCAGGTGTAAAGCGCCACATCTGAGCGCATCCGTAGTGGCGAAGCTTGAGTTTTTGTACGCATCGCGACTAATGCGATCGCGCACGCCAAGATTGCGTAAAAACTCCGCCGATAAGTAATCTAACGGAGGAAACATGAATTTCCCAATTGCCGGGGGACTTACCAATCCGGCACTATCAATCAGTACCAATTTTTGCACTACTTCTGGATATGTCAGGGTAAAATCAATCGCCGCCGCACCTCCCATAGAAACGCCAACTAAAATTACAGGTTGGGAGATCAGGGTTTTCCAGAAGTAATAAAGATGGGTTTTAATCGCATCTGGACTAAAGGGTATTCCTGGCAATCTGTCGGTAAAACCAAACCCTAATAAATCGACTGCCCAGGTTTCGTTTTCCGCAGCGAGTAAGGGAATAATGCGACGGAATTCTATTACCGAACTATCGAAACCGTGGAGCAATAAAATCGGCGTACCGCCGCATCCTTGACGCACAAAAGTAGTGTTAATTGGTTCGGTAGTTAAGGGGGTTGAGATCGCTTCCCGTTGTAGATTTTGGACAAGAGCGATCGCGGCGGGTTCGGTGATTTCAGCAACTGCGGCTGGAAGAAAATCGGCAAACATATTGGGAATTGGGAATTGGTAATGGGGAATTGGGCATGGAGGCAGGTGAGCGGGTGAGCAGGTGAGAAATGTAGG
>DNGG01000633.1:36102-36605 GCA_003486675.1 Cyanobacteria bacterium UBA11372 | reverse complement strand
TATGGTTTAAGTCATCAGTTGGAGTGGGATAAAGCGTTATAAGCTTGGGTTCCGATTCCTTCAAAAAAACTTTTGATACGTTACTCCATCGAGAGCATCTTCGTAATAACGCGGCATGATGTAGGCACACTGATAACCAGCGGCTTCATAAAAGCTTCGTCCTTTAACATTTGAAACGGGTGTATCAACATAAATGCCTCGTGCTTTTTTGACTCGGGCAAAAGCTTCGGCTTTGTCTACTAATGCTCTTGCTATACCTTGTCTCTGATAGGTTGGATCGACTGCCAATCCTTGAATTTGAGCCAGTTGATTCCAAACATGAAATTGCACGTAGATGAATGCGATCGCTATCTCCCCGTCAACAGCTATGTATGCGCCATAAATATCGGAATTCTGCGAAAAAACGTCAGCGTTGTATTCGCTAGCAGCAATGTATTGCTCTGCCCAGCCTATATGTTCGAGAATTCTACGAATTGCTGGGCGATGTTCGTTTGAGTAATCAA
>DNGG01000633.1:0-35959 GCA_003486675.1 Cyanobacteria bacterium UBA11372 | reverse complement strand
CTCTATTTTCTCATTCCCAGGCTCAGCCTGGGAATTAGGGGATTGAGACTCTACTTTTCATGGTGTTGCTCGTTTGAGCTAGAGGCGGAGCCTCTATTTTCTCATTCCCAGGCTCAGCCTGGGAATCAGGGGACGAATTGCAGCGCGATGTTCGTTTGAGTAATCAACAATTGAGACTCTACTTTTCATGGTGTTGCTCGTTTGAGCTAGAGGCGGAGCCTCTATTTTCTCATTCCCAGGCTGAGCCTGGGAATTAGGGGAATGAAGCGATCGCAACGCCCCCATCGAACAGGATAATAAAAGTTGATAGCTGAAACTTAACAACCGCAATGAAGCAAGACACGATGGCAGTCGCCCAGCAGGGTTTCAAACATTTTACTCACGGCTTGGCGACGGGGGAGTGGGATTCGTTTTTAGATATGCTCACTGATGATTTTACTTTTTGGTTTCCCGTTGGTTCTTTTCATGGTTTAAATGAAGGGAAAGAAAGAGCAAGGGCTTTTTTTGAGTATGTGAGTGAAGTATTCAGCCCAGGAATTACAATTACCTCGATAGAGAGAGTTACTAGCAGCGATACAACGGTTGTTTTTGAGTTTCGGGATGAGGGGAAAATGCGAGGCGAACCTTATAAAAATAGAATTGCGGTTTCGTTTGATATTCGCGGCGATAAGATTTGCGGATATCGGGAATATTTGGGCAGCGATGGGAAGTCGAATTGATGGCAAATTTGAGATTTTAGATTTCAGATTTGAGATTTCACATTTTAGATTTGAAATTTTAGATTTCAGATTTGAGATTTCACATTTTAGATTTGAAATTGCAGATTTTAAATTTAATAAATTCTATCAATCTGCAATCGGCAATCTAAAATCTGCAATTTTATCAATCTGCAATCTACAATCAAAAATCTACAATTCTATCAATCTGCAATCTAAAATCTAAAATCTAAAATTCTTTCAGTCCTGTTTGCACTCGCCAGAGACTGGCATAAATTCCGCCTCGTTCCAATAATTCCTCGTGTCGTCCTCGTTCTACGATGTTACCTTGTTCCATGACGTAGATACAATCGGCGTTACGCACGGTGGAGAGGCGGTGCGCGATCGCCACAGTAGTCCTTTCCATTGTAATCCGTTCGAGCGATCGCTGAATTGCCGCTTCGGTTTCGTTATCCACCGCCGATGTCGCTTCGTCTAATATTAATATCGGCGGATTTTTTAACACCGCACGCGCGATCGCAATTCTTTGTCTTTGTCCTCCGGATAATTTCTGCCCTCGTTCGCCTACAATTGTGTCGTATCCTTGGGGTAATTGCATAATAAAATCGTGAGCTTCGGCAATTTTTGCGGCTTCGATGATTTCTGCTAAACTGGCATCAAAACTGCCGTAAGCAATATTTTCTGCCACACTTCCGTGGAATAAGAATACATCTTGACTGACTAAACCAATCGCTCTACGCAAATCTGACAAGTTCAAATCTTGCAAATTAATGCCGTCGATAGTAATCGTTCCGGATTGAATTTCGTACAGTCTCAATAACAATTTTACCACAGTACTTTTGCCCGATCCAGTCGAACCGACGATCGCGATTGTTTTTCCTGCCGGGACGTACAAAGTTAGATTTTTAATGACTGGAAATCCTTCTCTGTAGGCAAAGGTAACGTTGTTTAATTGTACTTCGCCCTGCACTTGCTTAAGTGGCAAATAAATATGACCGGAATGAATCGCGATCGGTGTATCTAAAAGATTCATGACGCGGTTAGTAGATGCCATTGCCCGTTGATATTGATCCAGGGTTTGACCTAATCTGGTTAAAGGCCAAAGTAAGCGCTGAGTTATAAATACTAAAACGCTGTAATTTCCTACCGATAATCTACCGGCGATCGCTTCCCTTCCCCCAATCACCAAAGTTGCCGTAAACCCAAATAAAATCAAGAAGCGAATTAAAGGAATGAACGCGGAAGAGAGAGCGATCGCAGATCTATTACTCTTCTTATATGCCTCGCTTTCTCTAGCAATTCGCTTGGCTTCGTATTCCTCAGTTGTGAAGCTTTTAATTGTGGTAATTCCGCTCAAGTTATTGGATAGTTGTCCGTTGAGCAAACTCACCTTTTCCCGCACATCTGCATAGCGGGGGGCGAGGAATTTCTGGAATGCGATCGCACCCCACAAAATAAACGGCATCGGCAGCATTGCCCACCAAGCCACGCTAGGAGCCAAAATAAAGAAACCACCGCCAACAATTATTACCGTTGTAATAACTTGTAAAACCTCATTGGCTCCCCCATCTAAAAACCGCTCTAGTTGATTGATATCGTCGTTTAAAATCGACATCAAACCGCCCGTACTGCGGTCTTCAAAATAAGCCAATTCCAAATCTTGAATATGGGTATAAGCTTCCAAGCGCAAATCGTGCTGAATCCGCTGGGCGAGATTGCGCCAAAGCCAATTATAAGCATACTCAAACGCAGATTCCAGACTCCAAATAATTGCAGAAATGATCGATAGAACCACAAGTTGCCCAAATAAATCTTTGATACCTATTTGAGCAATCAAAGAATTTTGTTTTTGCACCACCACATCCACCGCAGCACCGATGATAGCGGGTGGGGCGAGGTCGAAAACTTTATTCAGGATAGAGCAAATTGTTGCCAGCCAGATTTGCCCGCGATATTTGCGACCATAATTGAGCAGTCGCTGGAAGGGATGCACTTTATAAGACATAAGACAGAGGAAAGGTGAGCAGAGGAGCAATTAGCAATTAGCAATTAGCAATTAGCAATTACCAATTACCAACTATACAGGAATTACATCATGAAAGCATCTGTAATCAACATAGCGCCGCCCATCAGGAGTTTTGCCCAAAATATCGACAAAACGCATATTCCACAAAATTTCCTCTGGTACATAAGAATAACGCGCGTGAATCGTTTGCGAAACAGTTTCATCAATTCCAGTCAGCGTTACAATTAACTCAACGTCTTGCTCAGCTAGAGATTCTGCCGTACATCCATATAAAGGACTTTTCTCATCAATTGGATGCATCGCTGTCCAACTTAATGCGAAAATTGGCGTGCCGTTGCGAACTAATTCCAGGTCATACAAGCGACGCATAAATTCTCCCTCGTCGGTGTATTCGCTGCGTGCCAAAGTTAGACGGATTTGCGCTTCTAAAATTGAATTGCGGCGTCGGTTAGCTGCGCGTAACATCAAAGTTGGTACTTGATTTCTGGGTGCAATAACTGCTACATCGCTGAACATTACTTTTGCGGTGGGTGTGGAAAAGCGGGCGAATGCTAAACCTGTCACCATTGCTACTCCCAACAAACCCACCAGCGCTTCTAAGGCAACGATCGCATTAGCATAAGGTGTTACTGGATACATTGCACCGTAACCAATCGTCGCCATTGTTTGGACGCTGAAGAAAAAGGCATCCAAAAAAGATCCTGGTCTTGCGTTATGAATGCTACCTGGCTCCAGTAAGTACGCAAAAGCAAATAAAGCATTAGATGCCAGATAAAGCAGACTAATTAAACCAAAGAATTGAGGCCACTTGAGTGCGAGTAACCAATGATACAGATCGCTTTTCCAAGAGTGAGACGAACCTTTACGGAGGATATCAGTTTGTCCATCGCGGCGGACAAAGCGCGATATGCCTTCGCCACGTTGACGCGATCGCGCGGGTGAACCTTGCTTTTTGCCCATAATTACGAGTCATTAGCTATTAATCTATACTTCCATAAAACTTCGCCAAAAAAATCGGAAAAGTCGGAAAAGTAGGAAAGGTAGGAAAGGTAGGAAAATTGTGATTGAATTATACCGATTTGCCAATTAAGCTAGAATCCTTACAAGACAGGTGCATTGGGTTAGTTTCCGGATCAATTCACCGAACAGGGGTAGAAACTATGTCAACGGATAATAGATAAAAGCTTACGACGTTGTCAGCATTTAGAAGGGGTGCAAGATCGATCGATTTAGTCTAGGAATCGCTGTGTAGCACCGAGGAGAATAAATATTAGCGATTTTCGGTGCGATCGCTCCCACGATCCAATGCCAAATCTAAACCGATTAGTTGCTAAAATTTATGGTCAACTTCCCTTACGAACCGTCCTAATAGTCCCTTTTGTGCTGCAAATTTTTGCCGCGGTAGGTTTAACGGGATATCTCTCATTTAGAAACGGACAGCAAGCGGTAAACGACCTCGTCAACCAGTTGCAAAACGAAGTTACTTCTCGCATCGAACAGAAACTCGAAGCTTACTTGATTGTCCCGCATCAAATCAATAAAACGAATTTAGATGCGGTCAGCATCGGACTTTTAGACTTAAAAAACTTTCAAAATACAGGACGCCATTTTTGGAAGCAAATCCAAGTTTTTCAGGGAATTGGCTACATTAGCTATGCCAATAAAAAAGGTGAATTTATTGGCGTTGGGCCGGAAGATAACGAAAACTTAGCCAAACTAACCATTGATGAAGTTTCGCCAAAAACCCAATGGAAAAGTTACAGCTACGCCACCGATCGCCACGGAAATCGCACTAAAATAGTTGCCAAAGATAGCTACGATCCTCGCGTTGAAGCCTGGTATAAAGATGCCGTTAAAGCAGGTAAACCTGTTTGGAGTCAAATTTACCAGTGGGAAGGCTATCCAGAAATTATCTCGATTTCTGCTAGCCTTCCCGTCTACAACCAAAGCGGGAAATTAATCGGCGTCCTCGGCGTCGATCAGCGCCTAGCCCAAATCAGCGATTTTCTCCGCAGTTTAAAAATTAGTCGTTCGGGAAAAACATTTATCTTAGAACGCAACGGTTTATTAGTAGCAAGTTCGAGTACAGAACGGCCTTACATTCTGGTTAAAGGGGAAGCAAAACGCCTCCAAGCATCTCAAAGTCGAGATCGCTCGATCCGATACGCAGCACAGCACTTACAAAAGCAAACAAAAGGCTTGAAACACATTCGCCAACCACATAATTATGAATTTTATGTGAATGGCGATCGCATGTTTCTCAAAGTTGTACCATTTCGAGATAAATATGGTTTGGATTGGTTAATTGCAGTCGTTGTTCCAGAGTCAGATTTCATGGAACGGATCAACGCCAATACTCGCACGACGATTTTGCTATGTTTGGCAGCTTTGGCGATCGCTATTTTGATCGGCATCAAAACTTCTCGCTGGGTTGTCCAGCCAATTTTGCGCTTAAATATAGCCGCCAAAGATTTAGCCAAAGGCGAATGGGAACGCACCGTAGAAATTCAACGTTCTGATGAGTTGGGCGAGTTAGCGAATTCCTTTAATAAAATGGCTCAACAACTGCAAGAATCTTTTGTTGTTTTAGAAAACAAAAATGCCGATTTACAGCGGCTGAATCAACTTAAAGATGAATTTTTAGCCAATACTTCCCACGAACTGCGAACGCCACTCAACGGCATGATTGGCATTGCCGAATCAATGATTGATGGAGCCACCGGACAACTTTCAGAACTGCAAATAAAAAATTTATTGATGATTGCTCAAAGCGGACATCGACTGGCAACATTAGTTAATGATATCCTCGATTTTTCTAAACTGAAACACAAAAATCTGGAACTGCAACTCAAACCCGTGGCATTGCGAGAAATCGTCGATGTAGTTCTGACCCTTAGTCGTCCTTTAATTGGTAAAAAAGATGTGCAGTTAATTAACAAAATTCCTGCCGAATTGCCCCCAGCTCAAGCCGATGAAAATCGCTTGCAACAGATTTTGCACAACTTACTGGGAAATGCGATTAAGTTTACCCACAGCGGGTTTGTAGAAGTGTCAGCAGAAGTAATAAGTAATAAAACAGAACAATTAGCAATTAGCAATTACCAATTAGCCATTACCATTTCCGATACAGGTATTGGGATTCCAAAAGATAAATTAGACAGAATTTTTGAACCTTTTGAACAAGCAGATGGTTCTACGGCGCGGGAATATGGCGGTACTGGGTTGGGTTTAGCAATTACCAAAAAGCTTTTAGAATTGCACAATGGTCAAATTTGGGCTGAATCTACCTTTGGTATTGGGTCGCGATTTACCTTTACGCTGCCAATTTGCGGCGAGGGGGTGGGGGAGAGCGATCGCTCTTGCTCTTCCTACATTCAACCCCTGTATTTAAACCTGGATCGAGAAAAAGATATAGAGCCAAACTTACCAACTTTATCCCCTAGCAATTCACATAACTCTCAACAGTTCAAAATCCTAATTGTGGATGATGAGCCGGTGAATCTTCAAGTGCTGATCAACCATCTATCTTTAGAAAATTATGCCATTACCCAAGCCGTCAATGGCATCGATGCCTTAGCAGTCATTGACCAGGGTTTTCTCCCCGACATCATCTTACTAGATGTCATGATGCCCCGCATGACGGGTTATGAAGTTTGCCAAAAAATACGCGAGCATTACACCCCTTCCCAGCTACCTATTTTGATGTTGACAGCCAAAAACCAAGTCAGCGATCTAGTAACAGGATTATCCCTTGGTGCTAATGATTATCTGAGAAAACCAATTTCCAAAAACGAACTGATAGCCAGAATTAAAACCCATTTGAAACTGTCGAATATCACCCAATCTTACAGCCGCTTTGTGCCGTATCAATTCCTGGAACATTTAAACAAAGATAGCATTATCGATGTAGAATTAGGCGATGCTGTGAAGAAAGAAATGTCAGTTTTATTCTGCGATATTCGCGACTTCAGCAGCCGTTCGGAAACCATGACACCAGAGGATACTTTCAAATTTATCAATGCCTATTTGTCGCGCATGGAACCGGCGATTATCCAAAATAATGGCTTTATTGATAAATACATCGGCGATGCGATTATGGCTCTATTTAGCGGCAGCGCCGATGATGCGGTTAAAGCAGGAATTATGATGCTGCAACTGCTGGAGGAATATAATCAAACCAGGCAAAGACCGGGACGCGAACCCATCCGCATCGGCATTGGCATCAATACAGGTTATTTAATGCTGGGTACGGTAGGGGGAAAAAACCGCATGGAAGGCACTGTAATTAGCGATGCTGTTAATTTAGCGTCTCGCATTGAAGCATTGACAAAAACTTATCGAGCCTTATTACTAATCAGTCACCATACTTTTATGGAGTTGCACCACCCCCTAGACTATGCCATGCGCCTGATCGATCGGGTAAAAGTAAAGGGAAAATCAGAGATGGTGTCGGTGTTTGAAGTGTTCGATGCCGATCCGCCTGAATTAAAAGAAAGAAAGTTAATTACCAAAGCAATATTTGAAGAAGCTTTGGTGCTTTACTATATGAAAAAATTCAGCCAAGCAGCAGAACTTTTTGCCGATTGTTTGCGCCAAAACCCGATGGATAATGTGGCTCAAATCTATCTGGAACGCTGTATCATATCAAATCCGATTGCATCGGAATGACCAAACAAAACATCCCGTTCACTGTTTGAGCGGAATTTGAATCAGAAACTCTGCTCCCTCTCCAGGTGCAGAAATACAGTGCAACGAGCCGCCGTGACGTTCGGTGATAATTTGGTAGCTAATTGATAAACCCATGCCCGTGCCTTTACCAACTGGTTTGGTAGTAAAAAATGGATCGAACAAGCGCTGTCTAACTGTTTCCGTCATTCCGGTGCCGTTGTCGGCAATTTTAATTATCACCTGGTTAGGTTGGATCAATTGAGTGCGTATGCGAATTTTGGGAATGAGCGAGCCATGCTCTATGAATCCTAATTTATAACTCTCTTCTATGGCATCAATTGCATTGCACAAAATATTCATAAATACTTGATTGAGTTGTCCGGCGTAGCACTCGACTTTGGGTAAATTACCATAGTCTTTAATTACCTCAATCTCTTGGCGATTTGGTTTGGCTTTGAGGCGATTTTGCAGAATCGTCAGCGTGCTATCGATACCATCATGAATATCAACCTCTTTTATTTGTGCTTCATCCATGCGGGAGAAGGTACGCAGGGAAAGAACAATTTGCTGGATGCGTTCTGCACCGACTTTCATTGAGGTGAGGAGTTTGGGTAAGTCTTCTAACAGAAATTCTAAGTCGATTGCTTGTACTTGCGCTTGGATTTCGGCAACTGGTTGAGGATAGTGTTTTTGATAAAGCTGAATTAGTTGGAGTAGCTCTTGAGTATATGTGTCGGCATGGGTGATGTTGCCGTAGATAAAACTAACGGGGTTATTAATTTCGTGAGCAACACCAGCCACCAATTGACCCAGGGAAGACATTTTTTCACTTTGGATCAGTTGGGATTGAGTCCGCTGGAGTTCGCGCAGGGTTTGTTCTAGGTTTTGGGTTTGCTGTCTGAGTTGGGCTTCTGATGCAAGCAATGCTAATTCGGCTTGCTTGCGTTTGATCCCAATCGCAATTTCATTGGCAACCAATGAAATTGCCTCTAAAACGGATTCTGACAGGCGATCGCGCGCAAACATGGCAATTACACCGACAAGCGCATCTTCCACCAACAGCGGATATCCGGCAAACGCCACCATTCCTTCTCGTTTTGCCCATTCTTGATTGCTGAGGCGAGGATCTTCTAGCACAGAATTGGTGAGGTGGGGTTGCCTTTCTGCTGCTATGAGGCCAATTTTGTACATCCCTACTGGAATGCGGCGATGGACGCCGTCAATGTGCGTATATATGCCCGCACTCGCCTGCAATTCCAGCAAGTTTTCGGCTTGATTCAGCGTCCAGATGCGAGCAAAAGCAGCATCGAAACGCTCAACAATTGCCTGGGAACATTGCTGTAGCATATCCTGTAGCCGCTCGCTGCGAGCCAGAATCGAATCAACTTCTGCCCGAAAAGACAACAGTCCCGCTTGGGCTTTTAAGGCTTCCTCCGCTCGCTTGCGATCGCTAATATCTCGCGCAATTCCTACCACCCCCATCACCGTTCCCTCTTCGTTGCGCCAGGGACTCTTGGTTGTTAGCAGCGTGCGTTGGCAGCCTTTCCTATCTACTATCGTTTCTTCAATCGTTTCTCCTACCCCCGAAGAGATGATGCGACGGTCAACTTCCATCAAGGCATCAGCAACGTGGGGGGGAAAGATTTCCTCAGTGGTTTTACCGACCGCCTCTGTTTCAGATTTACCCAATAGTTCTAGCGTGGTGGAATTCATTAATATATGCCGACTTTGCAAGTCTTTGACAAAGATGGCATCGCTTGTGCTTTCGATCACGCTTCGCAACAAGGCATTGCTTTGGGCGAGGGCAGCTTTCGCAAACCTTGCTTGGGATACCCCCCAAGTTTCCTCTGCCTGCTTGCGCGCGGTAATATCCGAAATCGTGCCGATTAGCGCTAAAATCCGACCATATTCATCGCGAATCGCATTGAATCGCGTCCAAGCCTGGAAACGCCGACCTTTGCACGAGAGCATTTCCACTTCACTTGCCCAGAATTCCCCATCGATTGTAGTTTGCAGCATCTCGCGCCCAATTTCTGGATTAACGAAGCGGGATCCAATTCCCCCAGCGGCGTCAAACTCGTCTGGGCGATCGCACTCAAATAGGCGAGCAAAGGCTGAATTTTGGTATATGTGCTTACCTGTGCCATCGGCAAAGCCAATCGCATCGCTGGAAGTGTCCACCGCATACTTGCAGAGTTTCAGGGTTTCATCTGCGTGCAAGTTTTGACAAGCGAACTGTTGCTGGGTTTGTGTTAACTGTTGTTCTAGTTGAGCGACACGCTGGCGGAGAGCGGTTAACTCTTGGCACCGCGATTTGGCCTGTGGCATATTTAATTCTTGTCCTTTGCTCTTGAGATACCAATCAATGGTTAATCCCTGTAAACTAATTGACTACGCCCCAGGAATAGAATTCCCAAGTTAGGACTGAAATTAACGGTATTTTAGATCGCGATGCATTAAGCCAAGGCGATCGCACTGCAATTATGGCTATTGAATGCTTATTATCATAATCAGGATTTAGGCAGAAGCATCCCGTTCACTGTTTGAGCGGAATTTGAATCAGAAACTCTGCTCCCTCTCCAGGTGCAGAAATACAGTGCAACGAGCCGCCGTGCCGTTCGGTGATAATTTGGTAGCTAATTGATAAACCCATGCCCGTACCTTTACCAACTGGTTTGGTAGTAAAAAATGGATCGAACAAGCGCTGTCTAACTGTTTCCGTCATTCCGGTGCCGTTGTCGGCTATTTTAATTATCACCTGGTTAGGTTGTATCAATTGAGTGCGAATGCGAATTGTGGGAATGGGCGATCGCTCTTCTTTCCCATGCCCCATGACGAACGAACTTTTTTCCCGATCTTCCCTCCTTGTAGGGGGGATTGAGGGGGGTGACTTATAACTCTCTTCAAGTGCATCAATTGCATTGCACAGGATATTCATAAATACTTGATTGAGTTGTCCGGCGTAGCACTCGACCAAGGGTAAATTGCCATAGTCTTTAATTACCTCAATCTCAGGGCGATTTGGTTTGGCTTTGAGGCGATTTTGCAGAATCGTCAGCGTGCTATCGATACCATCGTGAATATTAACTTCTTTGATCTGTGCTTCATCCATGCGGGAGAAGGTACGCAGGGAAAGAACAATTTGCTGGATGCGTTCTGCACCCACTTTCATTGAGGTGAGGAGTTTGGGCAAGTCTTCTAACAGAAATTCCAACTCCATTTCTTCGGCTTCGGTTTGGATTTCGGCAACGGGTTGAGGATAGTGTTTTTGGTAAAGGTGAATTATTTGGATTAGGTTTTTAGTATAATCGTCGGCATGAATGAGGTTGCCGTAGATAAAACTAACGGGGTTATTAATTTCGTGAGCAACACCAGCCACCAATTGCCCGAGGGAAGACATTTTTTCACTTTGGATTAGCTGAGATTGAGTCCGCTGGAGTTCGCGCAGGGTTTGTTCCAAATGTTGGGTTTGCTGTCTGAGTTGGGCTTCCGATGCTTGCAATGCCAATTCGGCTTGCTTGCGTTTGATACCAATGGCGATTTCATTGGCAACCAATGAAATTGCCTCCAAAACGGATTCGGACAGGCGATCGCGCGCAAACAAGGCAACTACACCCACGATCGCATCTTCCACCATCAGCGGATATCCGGCAAACGCCACCATTCCTTCTCGTTTCGCCCATTCTTTATTACTGACGCGGGGATCTTCCAGCACGGAATTGGTGAGGTGAGGTTGCTTTTCTGCTGCGATCGCGCCAATTTTGTACATCCCTACCGGAATGCGACTATGGACGCCGTCAATGTGCGTATACATGCCCGCACTCGCCTGCAATTCCAGCACGTTTTCGGCTTGATTCAGCGTCCAGATGCGAGCAAAAGCAGCATCGAAATGCTCGACAATTGCCTGGGTGCATTGCTGTAGCATATTTTGTAGCCGATCGCTGCAAGCCAGAATCGAATCGACTTGTACCCGAAAAGACGACAGCCGCGCCTGTTCTCTTAAGGCTTCCTCAGCCCGCTGGCGCTCGATTTCCGCACCGGCGCGCGCCGCAAAAATCCGCAAAATTAACTCTTCCACTGGCGAATTACCCTGCATCGGCTTGTTATCGAGGACGCAGAGATTCCCCAGGACATTTCCCTCAGTGTCCGCTACGGCAATGCCCAGGTAACTTTTAGCACCCATATCTGCTACTATCCCAGCTGCGGGGCATAACGCTGGCAGTGAGTTGGGATATCTGCAAAGTCGATCTCGAATCACTTTGTTACAGGGAGACTCTGCGATCGCTAATTTCACGTTGTCTGCAAAACCATCTCCAGTCCAAAATGCCAGGGTTCTCACGCGACTGCGGCTAGGATCGATGAATTCTGAAATCAAGGCATAGCGCACTTGCAGCACTTCTGCCAAACACCGGACGCAGGAACGGAAGAATTCTTCCCCTGTCTTGGCGGCGGTGCCTTCTACCATCAAGCGCAGCGACTCTTCTTGCCGCTTGCGATCGCTTATATCTCTGGCAATTCCTACCACCCCCACAACATCTCCTTCCAGGTTGCGCCAGGGACTCTTGGTTGTCAGCAAGGTGCGCTTTCCACCATTTTTATCGGCGATCGTTTCTTCAACTGTTTCTCCTACTCCCTTGGCGATGATGCGACGGTCAACTTCGATCAAGGAATGGGCAACCTCGAACCCATAGATCTCCTCAGTAGTTTTACCGATTGTTTCTGTCTCATATTTACCCAATAATTCCAGCTTGGTGGAATTCACCAGTACGTACCGACTTTGCAAGTCTTTGACAAAGATGGCATCGGTTGTGCTTTCGATCACGCTTCGCAACAGGGCGTTACTTTGGGCGAGGGCAGCTTCCGTAGCAATGCGGGCGCTAATATCCCGCAAAATCGCAGTGAAGATAATTTCGCCCCCAATTTCCAAATGGGAAATTGAGGCTTCTGCGGGAAACTCCGTACCATCTTTGCGACGCCCGAAAATCTCCCGTCGTTGTCCCATCTGGCGCGATCGCTGACCCGATTGAGCAAAATTACTTACGTGGTGGCAATGGCTGGCGGCAAACCGCTCCGGTAGGAGCAGGCTGAGCGGTTGCCCCAAAACCTCAGCCGCCCTATAGCCAAAAATCTTCTCTGCTCCCTTGTTAAACCAGGTAATGCGCTGGCTGGAATCTAGGGAAATAATGGCATCGTTGGCGATTTCTACAATCCCTGCAAACCTGGCTTGCGATACCCGCAGCGCTTCCTCTGCCTGCTTGCGGGCGGTAATGTCTGAGATCGTCTTGATTAGCCCTAAAAGTCTGCCAGATTCATCGCGAATCCCATTGGCTCGCGCCCAAGCTTGGAAACGCCGACCTTTGCACGATTGCATTTCCACTTCGCTAGCCCAGGATGCGCCATTGATAATAGTTTGCAGCATCTCGCCAGCAATTTCTGGATTGACGAACCTTGCTGGCATTCCCCCAGCGGCGTAAAAATCCTCTGGGCGATCGCACTCAAACAGGCGAGCAAAGGCTGTATTTTGGTATAAATGCCTACCTTGCCCATCTGCCAAGCCAATCGCATCGCTGGAACTTTCCACAGCATACTTGTATAGCAAGAGAGTTTCATCTGCGTGCAAGCATTGGCACGCGGTTAACTGCTGCTGGGTTTGTGCTAATTGTTGTTCTTGTTCAGCGACACGCTGGCGGAGAGCGGTTAACTCTTGGTGCAGCGATTTGGCTTGTGGCATATTTAAGTCTTTTCCCTTGGTCTTGAGATCCCAGTCAATGGCTAATCTTTGTGACTTATTTTACTACCCATTATCGATATAATTTCTAGGTTAGGACTGAAGCGAACGGTATTTTATATTACAAATAATTAAGTGAGGGCGAGAGTTGCACAGCGATCGCCCGCTTAAGTAATTAGTAATATATTATACAGTTTGCTCTCCGGGTAATTTAAGACCGATCGAGGGGGAGCATGATGGCAAACTCAGCCCCCTCACCCAACGCTGAGGAGCAAGTTAAACTACCGCCGTGGGTTTCTTGGACAATTTGACGGCTAATTGATAACCCTAACCCAGTACCTTTTCCGACAGCTTTTGTAGTGAATAAGTGGTCAAAGATGCGTGACTTAACTTCCTTAGTCATCCCCAAACCATTGTCTTTAATCTTAATCAGAACACTTTGCCGATCTTCAGCGATTTCTGTTTTGATTGAAATCATATTAGGATGCTTTTCAATTGCCGCATAACTGCGTCCCTGATTCGATTCTTCAAGGGCATCTATAGCATTGGATATAATATTCATAAACACCTGATTCAGTTGTCCAAAATAGCATTTTACTGAGGGAATCTCTGCATATTCCTTGATGACTTGAATTGCGGGACGGGTTTCCTTTGCTTTCAGGCGATATTGCAAAATCATCAACGTGGTATCGAGTCCTTCGTGGAGATTGGCTGAGACTTTAGAGGTTCTATCGGCGCGGGAGAAAGTGCGGAGAGAGGTGCTGATATTGCGGATGCGATCGCACCCTACTTTCATCGAAGAAAGCATCTTCGGCAAATCTTCCAGCAGATACTCTAGATCGATATCAAGAGCATCTTTTTCAATTTCCTCGCCCGGATTGTCAAATTTTTCTTGATATAGTCGCAAGTGATTGATTAAATCTCCAACCGTTGCCATTGCTTCGCTAATATTGCCAGAAATAAAACCAACCGGGTTATTAATTTCATGGGCAACTCCCGCGACTAAATTACCCAGGGCAGACATTTTTTCGCTTTGAATCATTTGCAGTTGGGTTTGTTGGAGTTGGTGTAAAGTTTCTTCCAAGTGCTGTGCCTTTTGCCGCAGTTGCATTTCCGATTTCTGCAACGCTTCCTCTACCTGCTTGCGTTTGATTCCTAAAGCAATTTCATGACTGACTAACTCTAATACTTTTAAGACGGAATCATTCAAAGCGTGGCGAGCAAACAAGGCGATTACCCCAACCAGTTGACCTTCAACTATGAGAGGATAACCGGCAAAGGATATCATTCCCTCTCGCCTTGCCCAATCGCGATCGCTGATTCGCTCATCGTTGTAAACATCATTTGTCAGATGCGGCTGACAAGTTTGAGCAATCCAGCCAATTTTGAACTTGCTTACAGGAATGCGACTGTGAGAGCCATTAATATGAGTGTACAGCCCAGAACTAGCCTGTAGTTCTAGGACGTTTTCTTTAGCATTCAGCGTCCAAATTCTGGCGAAAGCAGCATCGAGATGTTCCACTACAGCAGCGGTGCAACGCTTCAGAATCTCTGGCAAAGTATCGAGTTGGGTGAGAGCAGAATCGATATCGGCGCGAAATTCAATTCTGCGCGTTTCTTCCTGCAGCATTTTGAGCGTTTGTGCCAATTTTTCGGCCTTTTCTCGTTCCCTAGCTTCTGAGCGCTGCAAATTTTGGTAGAGTCGGGCGTTATCGAGGGAAATCGCCGCTTGGGAGGTGAGGAGATTGAGGATATTGATGCGATCGCTCGTAAATGTCCCCGCGATCAAATTATTTTCCAAGTAAACAATCCCGATTAACTTACCGCGATTCATAATCGGACTGCATAACAAACTTTTAGGTTGGCGCTGGATAATATAAGCGTCAGAGGCAAACATGTTAAGAGTCGTCACATCGTTTGTCACCAGAGTTTTTTGGGTGCGCCAAACATAATTAATCACTGTTACTGGAACAACCGAGCTAGACTCAATAGGAATAGATTGCAGTACATTAGCCTGAGTACTGCGACTGCTTTGAATCGCTTCTATTACTAAGTTGCCATCCTTGGGCAAAATTAAACACCCATTTTCCGCCCCAGCATTTTCAATTAACACCTGCATCAAAGTGGAAAGTAACTGCTCTAAAACAATTTCCTCAGACAAAGTTTGAGCAGCTTTCATCACCGTTGTCAAATCCAAAAGAGCCGCACCACCCGCACTGGTGGAAGTGAAAGTTTCAGACGCGATGCTATTCGTTGTACTGGGATTGGCCTTAATTTTTTCCCGGAATAGGATGGGGGCGAGTAGATCGGGATAGCGTTGTTCTAACTCATCAACTTTCGCTTTAGCACCCCAGCGAGCATAGCAGTAGTAAGCTTCAATCAAGTAGACTTGGGCAATTTTTTCTTTGTCCAGTTTTAGATAAAATTTAGCTGCTAGCTCATTGCTCAGCGCTTCATTTTGAATATACTCGTTTTCCCTAGCCGATTGAATCGCGCGATCGTACAAGTTCATCGCTTCTAACTGTCGATCGGATAAGCGAGCCATTTCCGCTGCTACCAACAAGTATCTGTGCAAAAAGTTGGCTTCACAATTGTTTGCCCAAATTTTCATCTGCTTTTGGTTAGATTCCAATTGTTTCCAATATTGCTGCTGTTCTGATGCTGGGATTTCTGGATAAAGAGATGCCAAAATCAGCGAATAGTAAAAATTATGCTCGGCTACCAAAAGCGATCCTTTAATACCATCCAATTCTTTTTTCGCTTTTAAAGACCAATCGAGTGCTTCACGAGGCTGCTCGTACAAATAAAGAACCTGAGATTTAAAAATATAATACTGGCTCAGAAGCGAACTGGTTTTTAAAAGCTCGATTTCACCAATATCTGCTGAATCAAACGCCAATTTTTCATCTGTTTTTCCCGTAAGATTTAAGACAATTATCTGACATCCCAAAGCAATATCAACTACTACCTTATTTTTAGTTTTTCTGCCCAGCAATAAACAAGGCGAAATGTCTCGCAGGATATTGTCTAAATGTTCGCCGCGAAAAATACTGATAAATAAACGATAAGCAAGGGTGTATCCTGCCCAAGGTAAATTTCCCGATTCTAGCCCAGCTTGATATCCCTGAAGTTCGATAGATTGGGTTAATCTGGCAGGCTTTTTCCAAATATTGAGGTAGACGGTAAATTCCATGTAAACTTGGCATTTCTGCGCCAAGTCACTGAAGCGATCTAGTAGCTTCATTCCTAATAAACCGAACTCGTAACCCGTTTGATAATCCTCCAGTTCAATGTTGTTAAAAAGTCCATAGTGAGTATAGCCAAATGGTGCTTCTATGGTGTTGCCATATTTCATCAGTAAATTTGTACATTGGATCGTGGCTAAAGACCAAATATCGACGTTATAAAAATAGGCTGGTGCTTGCATGTTAGCCAACAATTTTACCGCAATTTTCTGCTCTGGTAAATTCATTTCTGGAGCCTCAGCCAAAGCAGCTATTTCCCTGCCAGCTAAATTCTCTTTGGCTAATGCGATTTCAACCTGAATCGCTTCTCTAAAATCAGTATCAGGAAATGTTATTCCGAGTAATTTAAGTCCCGATCTTCCTGCTTGAATGGCATCAGCAAATTGGTTGCTCGTCGTGTATTCCAAAATCAACAAGTTATGAATTTCCGCTCGCTCAATGGCTGATTTTGCTTTTTGGATAATCTCGCCAATCAATTGTTGCGATCGCGCAAAATCTCCGTTCAAATACTCAACTTCTGCCCATTCCCTAAACAGTGCTAGCGTCAGCTCGTACTGACTATCCCAGCTATCTGCTGCTAATAGTTTTGCTCCTACGGTTGCATAGCTACAAGCTGCCCCATAAGCTGTGGAAATCTTAGCTTTATGTGCGGCAATTAAATTCAATTGAGCCAGTTCTTCTTTTTCGGCGGTAGCCGGTATAAATTCTACTCCGTAATTCAACTGGTTAACAATCTCAAAAATTTTTTCTTCTCTTTCCTTTTCCGGAGTATGGATTAACAAAAGTCGTCCAATTTGCCAGTGAGTAAATTTTTTTCGCTCTTCAGGAATCAAAGAATAAGCTGCTTGCTGGACTCGGTCGTGCAAAAATTTGTAACTGGGTAATTGGTAATCGGTAATGGGTAATTGACTAGATGCTTCTCCATCGCCATCTTGAAAGAATTTGTAAATTTCGCTAACTGGAATAATTAAACCTTCTTGCAAAGCTTTCCACAAATCAGCCGCGGTTTCGGTTTGGGGCTTCTCTTGCACAATCGAGAGCGTACCTAAGTCAAATTGGTTGCCAATACAAGCGGCGAGTTTTAATACTTCTTGCGTGACTTCCGGCAACTTCTGTAACTGAATTGCCATGAACTCCACCACATCATCAGTCAAAGATAATTCGCGGATTTTGGCAAGATCGCACTGCCAATAGCCAGCCTCAAGATTAAATTTAATTAATCCATCCTCGTGCAATGATTTGAGGAATTGCGTTGCAAAGAAAGGGTTACCTTTTATTTTTAAATTTAGCAGTTCCGTTAACGGTAATGCGAGTTCTGACGAACAACTAAGGGTATCGGCAACCAGGTGGTTTAAGTCAGTTTGGTTGAGGGGTGCTAAGTTAATGGTGTTGATAGTAGCATCAGCTTTTTCAATTTCTCCCAACGTCAAAATCAGCGGATGGGCTGCTTGTACTTCGTTATCTCGATACGCACCAATTAATAACAAATAGCGCGTATCGGTTTCGCTCATTAATAATTGCATCAATTTCAAAGATGCTGAGTCTGCCCATTGCAAGTCATCCAGGAAAATGACTAGGGGATGCTCTTTTGTGGTGAAAACTTGGATGAATTTCTGAAACAGCAAATTAAAGCGATTTTGCGCCGAAGTGCCTGAAAGTTCTGGCACGGGTGGCTGCTTGCCAATAATCCGTTCTAGTTCGGGAATAACTTCAATAATAACTTGACCTTGGTCGCCCAAAGCTAAAATAATTTTTGTCTGCCACTCTTTAATTTGTTCGTCACTTTCGGTCAGCAGTTGTCCCATTAAATCGCGGAACGCTTGCACGAAAGCACTAAAGGGAATGTTGCGCTGAAATTGGTCGAATTTCCCCTTGATAAAATAACCCCGTTGCCGAACAATTGGTTTGTGAACTTCGTTGACAACGGCAGTTTTACCGATACCGGAAAAACCCGCTACTAACATCAATTCTGCTTTGCCCAACTCGCCCAACTCGTTCCCAGGTGGAACCTGGGAACGCATACCTAGAGGCTCTGCCTCGCTTTCTGCCTCGCTTTCACCCAGAGGCAGAGCCTCTGTGAGGTCGTTCCCAGGCTGAGCCTGGGAACGAGAGGCGGCTACGCGCTCGAAGGCGGCGAGGAGGGTGGCGACTTCGGTTTCTCTGCCGTAGAGTTTTTCGGGAATATTGAAGCGATCGCACAGATCCCGCTTGCCTAATTCAAACCCGTCAATCTTGCCAGTTTCTTTCAGTTGATAAAGGCAAGTTTGCAGATCGTGCTTTAACCCTAAAGCACTCTGATAGCGGTCTTCCGCGTTTTTCGCCATCAATTTTTTGACGATTTCAGAAATAACTAACGGAATATCGGCGTTGAAATTCTGAACCGATGGGGCAAGCTTTGCAATGTGACAGTGGACTAATTCCATCGCATCTTCCGAACTAAAAGGCAACTGTCCGGTAAGCAATTCAAAGAAAGTTACACCCAAAGAATAGAAATCGCTGCGGTAGTCAATCCCCCGATTCATCCGTCCCGTTTGTTCCGGAGACAGATAAGCGAGAGTCCCTTCCAAGATATTGGGAGATGTGAGAGTTTGGGTTTCTCTCGGCAATAAAGAAGCGATGCTGAAGTCGATGAGTTTGACTTGTTTGGTAGTGGGATTAATTAGAATGTTGGCAGGTTTAATATCTTTGTGAATGACTCGGTGGCGAATGAGGAAGTCTAAAGTGGAGACAATTTGAATCGCGATGGAGAGAAATTCAGAAATTGGTAATGGCGTTCCCTGGCAGAGCCTAGGAACGAGGGTAATTGGTAATTTTCCTGATACCTCTTGCCCCTGTGCTGTCAATAAAGTTACATAGTCTTTCAGGGAAATGCCCCCAAAGTCTTCGATAATCAGCGCATAACCATTGCGGTAAGTTTCTAGGCATAAAGGGCGAACAATTCCTGGCAGATCGAGGTTTTTAGCAATGGTATATTGATTGCGGAACTGTACGAGTTCGTTAAAATTGGGATATTCAGATCGCAACACTTTGATAACGACGGGATATGAGTCTGATTCTCTAATTGCGCGATAAACCAGGGTACGAGTCCCTACGTAAATTTCTTCGACATTCCGATAACCCGGAAGCGTAACCAGAGTGTTGCCCATATCTGCCAACCTTGCCTTAACTACGAAGAATGGGATCAAAGCGGATAGAGTTCCCTATAATTATAGTTCCCAACTTGTGGCATAAACTAACGCATAAACGCAGAAACCCGGTTTCTTAAAGAAACCGGGTTTCTATGAGAAAGAAACCCGGTTTCTTTGAGAAATCCTTGGTGCGAGCGATCGCACAGCCACAAAGAAACCCGGTTTCTCGACTACAGATCGATTGGTAGCACAATTGTAAACTGCGTTCCCTCTCCGGGTGCAGAGTGGCAAAGCAACTGTCCCCCATGCTGCTCTACCACTATTTGATAACTAATTGATAATCCCAAACCCGTCCCTTTACCCACAGGTTTAGTCGTAAAAAAAGGATCGAAAATTTTATCCAATACCTGAGAACTCATTCCCACACCATTATCAGCAATATGAATTGCTACTTGATTTCTTTCTCTTAATTCTGTGCCAATCCGAATTGTCGGAACCTGTGTCGAGTCTACTTTACTTCCTACTCCTTTAGCCAACGCATCAATGGCATTGCTCAAAATATTCATAAACACTTGATTGACTTCTCCGGCATAACAGTTAATTAAAGGCAAATTGTCATAGTTTTTGATCGCTTTAATGCCTGCTAATTTTTTCTGCAATATTGTTAAAGTACTGTCGATTCCCTCGTGAATATTGACCGTTTTGCGCGCGGATTCATCTAACCGGGAGAAATTTCGCAAGCTCAGCACCAAATCCCGAATTCGCTCGGCTCCGCTTTCCATTGAACCAAGGATTTTTGTGAAATCTTGCTTAATAAATTCCAGTTCAACTTCTGCGGATTTCTCTATTATTTCCGCGATGGGATTGGGATAGTGTTTCTGGTACAGACTCAGTAACTCTAGCAAGTCCTGGGCATATTCGTTCGCATGTTGTAAATTTCCATAAATAAAGTTAATGGGGTTATTAATTTCGTGTGCCATTCCCCCTACCAGTTGTCCTAAACTAGACATTTTTTCGTTTTGAATTAACCTCAATTGAGTGCAGCGCAGTTCTTCTAGGGCGGTTTGCAATTCCTGGGTTCTTTCTGCGACTCGCGTTTCCAGCGTGTTATAAAAACGGGCATTTTGCAAAGAAATAGCTGCTTGAGCAGAAAGCACTCCTAAAACTTTTAACCTGTCGCTGGTAAAAGCACCTCGCGTTAGATTATTTTCTAAGTACAAAATTCCCGTGAGGTTGCCTTGATGAAGGATAGGCGATACGAGAATAGATTTGGGTTGATTCGCTACAATATAAGGATCGCGGTTGAATTGTTCTGCCCCGGTAGCGTCATCTAATACTAAGGGAGTTTGGGTTCGCGCTACGTAGTTAATTAATGTTCTGGGGATATTGTCGCATTCGCTAATGGGAAGCGATTGCAATACGGTGACTTTTATTTCACCAGAAAGCGTTGCTTCTATGACTAATTGATCGGCTGTTTTGGCGATAAAGAAAACTGTTTGAGCGCCTGCATTTTCCCTGACTAGGTGCATGAGTTTTTCTAGCAATCGATCTAGGACAATTTCGCTAGAAAGCGCTTGAGATGCTTTGAGAACGGTTGATATATCTAGGGAAAAAGCATTTCCAATAGTGGTTGAAGTAGTCGTGATGGTGAGTTCTTTGGATGTTGTTTCTTTTGTGCGATTTACTAGGTAGGGATAGCGAGATTCTAAGTCTTTAACTTTGGCTGAGCTGCCCCACCGAATGTAAGCATAATAAGCTTGGGTGAGGTACGCTTGAGCAATTATCTCTTTACCCAAAGATTGATAAAATTTCCCAGCTAATTCACAAGCTAAGGCTTCTTCTTGGACGTAATCGTTATCTTTCGCTCCTTTGATAGCTCGGTCATAATAATCCATTGCTTCTAGATTATTACCCAAAACTCGCGCTGTTTCCGCTTCTACCAAATCATATTTATGTTGATGGTTCATAGGGGCATGAACCATCCATTTTTTCATTTTTTTCTGATGAGCATGGACTTTTTCCATAATACTCTTTTGCTCGGTATTTGAAGACTCAGAATACATCGCCAATTGCACCAGAGAATCGTAGAAATGGAAGATAGGAACTAATAGCATACCTGCGACACCCTCTAAATAACTTTCTGCTAACGTGGCATTTTCTACAGCTTGGGAATACTCTCCAAACAGATAACACAGGATGAGTTTATTTACGTACAAGCAGCCAAGTGCAAATATATCCTTGCTCTGTTGTTCTGGACAAAGCGATCGCTTCTCATTGTAGGCTTCACCAATTAACAACCAAGGAGTTTCTGACCGCTCTATCAAGTTTAAAACTACCTGGCGAAATATCTGATTGCCGATTAACGATCTTTTTTGATTTATTTGACCGAGTGCAGCGATCGCTATCTCTGTTTCTCGTAACAATTCATTCAGTTCCTCACCGCTAAAATATGAATGGACGCAGTCCATTAATTTACCAAATCCAGCGTATTGTAAATCTCCCGTTTCTAATCCAATTTGATACCCTGACTGGAACATTGATAAGGTATCCCTGACCGGATTTTTCCAATGTGTTATGCAGCTGGCAACTGTGACAATTGTTTTAGCATTTATTTCCTTATCATTGAATCGTGACAGTAAATTCAAAGCCAATTTACCGCATTGACTGCCAAGTTCAATATCTTGAGCTACGCTACACAGAATTAGTCCGTAACAAGTATAAGCAAACGCAGACAAGGGAGCATTTCCATATTGAATCGATAAATTAACCTGTGACAAGAGTATGAATGTAGATAGCTCTGGGAAAGCTGTGTAGGTAGCAGAAGATATACTTGATAATATCCGCAAGGCTGCTAACTTTGAAGTATCTGTCATTTGAGGCAGATTAATTAAGTCGTCAATGCCCTTTTCTCCAATCAGTGAAGCTGTATATTCCATTGCTTGTACGATCTCGGCCTCCCCTGGCGATTCGGGAAATGTCAACCCCAACATATTCAACACTTCTAGCCCTATTTCAACTGCTTTTTTGGGTTGGTTCTGCGCCATACAAGTGAGGATTTTTATTTCATAAATTTTCACTTTTTCGAGTAAAGTTTTTGCTTGTTTTAGGGCGATTATAGCTAGTCGATCCATCTGGTCAAAATTGCCGCTGAGGTAGGATACCTCTGTAGCTTCTTCATAAAGTGCCAGCGTTAATTCATAGTTGGTTTGCCAACTATCAGCACTTAAAAGATCTATGCCTGCGTTCAAATACTTGATGGCTGGTTCGTAAGCATTAGCAGCCTTTGCTTTGCGCGAGGCTATTAAGTTTAATCGGGCTAATTCATCTTTGTCTGACTGCTGGATAATCGTGTCAATTCCGACATTCAACTGATTGACAATATCAAAAATATTCGATTCTATTTCCTCCGGGGGCGTGTTTTGTAGGAGTAATTGACCGATTTTTAAATGGGTGGCTTTCTTTTGGTTTTCTCCAATCAGGGAATAGGCGGCTTGCTGGACGCGATCGTGCAGGAAGCGATATTCTAATCTGGAGTCATCAAAACTGAAACGCTGGAGTTCTTCCGAGCCGAACAATAAGGGAATTTTGTAGTCCTTACTTAAGGGTAAAATTAGCCCTTGTTGTAAAGCCCACCACAAGTCGCTGGCAACTTCGGCTACGGATTTTTCGCTGCTGGTGGCAAGTACGTCTAATTTGAAGCGATCGCCTATACAAGCCCCCAGTTTCAGTATCTCCTGAGTCCCCTGGGGTAACTGGCAAATATTGCGAGCTACTAATTCTACCACACTTAAGTCGGTAATGCCAAGAGCTTGAATTTTCTTAATATCCCAGTCCCAGCAACCTTTAACAAAATCAAAGGTAAGTAACTTTTCCCGATCCAATGTCTTCAATATTTGCGTCAGGAAAAAAGGATTTCCAGCGGTTTTGTTAAACAAAAGCGAGGCGAGTTCTTGGGTTTTTACTTTGCCGGTGTCGTTAAGGGTATCATCAATTATTTGATCGACGTGAGTTAAGTTTAACGGTTTCAGGACAATGTTATTAACAATTATCCCGGCTTTTTGAATTTCCTCCACCGTTTTCATCAAGGGATGGGTGGCGCTCACCTCGTTATTCCGATAAGCTCCAATCAACAGCAAATATTGATTTTCTGGATCGGTAATCAGCAGTTGCATTAATTTCAAAGAAGCAGAATCTGCCCACTGCAAGTCGTCTAAAAAGATAACCAGGGGATGCTCTTTTTGGCTGAAAACGCCGATAAATTGTTGAAAAACTCGGTTAAAACGATTCTGGGATTCGGTTGCCCCTAGTGGGGTAATTTCTGGCTGCTTGCCGATAATTAGTTCAACTTCAGGAATGACGTCAATAATTACTTTTCCGTTGCTCCCCAATGCAGTTAACAAATTGTCGCGCCATGCTTGTAGAGAAGCGGCATCTTCGGTGAGTAACTGCCCGATTAAAGATTGAAATGCCTGAATTAAAGATGCATAGGGAATGTTGCGTTTGAACTGGTCAAATTTACCGCTGATAAAGTATCCCCGCTGCCGGACAATCGGTTTATGAACTTCATTAACTAGGGATGATTTGCCGATGCCGGAATATCCAGATACCAACATCATTTCGCTTGTGGATTTGCGCTGGCGGATTTTGGATTCTATCTCCGCGTCCTCTTCTCCTGCTACTCGCTCAAACGCAGCTAATAGCGCCTCAACTTCCTCCTCCCGTCCGTAAAGTTTTTGGGGAATCAGCAGTTGTGCAGAACAATCTAGCTTTCCGGGAATAAAATTGGCAATTTTGCCGTTAGTTTTGAGTTGAACCAGACAATATTCCAGGTCGGCTAAAAGTCCGGCGGCGCTTTGGTAGCGGTCTTCCGCGTTCTTTGCCATTAGTTTGGCAATTAGGGATGCGATCGCGGGCGGCACTTCTGGATTTAATTCCTCAATCGCCACGGGTTGTTTGGCAATATGACAGTGGACTAATTCCAGGAAATCGTTAGTTTTAAAGGGTAATTCTCCTGTCAGCATTTCATAAAAAGTGACGCCCAAAGAATAAAAATCAGTCCGATAATCTACGGCACGATTCATTCTCCCCGTTTGTTCGGGAGACATATAAGCAAGCGTGCCTTCTAAGGAATTGGGGTTACTCAGTTGGGGTGTTTCTTTTGATAGGCGGGAAGCAACGCTGAAGTCGGTAAGTTTAACAATTCCAGTAGCGGGATTAATAATAATGTTGGCAGGTTTAATATCCTTGTGAATAATCTGTTGCTGATGCAAGGATGCTAAAGCTTGCACCAGTTGCACGGCAATGCCTAAAAAAGAAATGAGGGAAAGTTTTTGAGCTTCAAGCAGTTGTTTGAGGGACTGTCCGCCAAAATCTTCGCATACCAGTGCCAGACGGTTTTGATGAGTTTCCAGGCGATAGATTTTGACAATGCTTGCTGCGTCTAAATTTTCCGCGATTTTATATTCGTGCTTGATCCGGGTAATTTGTTCGAGGGTGGGATATTCGTCTTTGAGGACTTTGAGGATAACTCGCTGGCGATCGGGTTGCGAAATGGCGCGATAAATGATAGTATTTGCGCCTTCGCGAATAACTTCGGTTAACTCATAGCCGGGAATTCTCAGGGTTTCTAGCATGGTTTATTGGTCTATTTTTCAACTGGAGGGCAGGGTATCACATGCTATAGTTCCCCGCTCAATTTTGAAACGAACATCAACAGGAAATCTTGGCAGGGGAGCAAAAGAGGCAGGTGGGCAAAAGCAGCAAAAGGGGCAAAAGAATGTATATTCTCACCTGCTCCCCAGCTCACCTGCTCCTTTTGCTCCCTCTCACTCAAATCGCCAGATTTTGAACGTTTTATCGTCGCTGCCGGTGGCTAACATTTTGCCATCGCGACTAAAGGCAATTGACCGCACTTGGGATAAATGTCCAGAGAGGGTGCTGCGCACTTTCCGACTGGGCAGGTGCCAAATTTTGATTGTGTCGTTGCCGCTGTCGCTGGCGAGGGTTTGACCATCGGGACTGAAGATAACCGACCAAGCAGAGTCTGAATTTTCTGTCAAGGTGTAATTCAACGTGCCGGTTTCGGGATGCCAAAGTTTGATCGTGTTATCGCCGCTATTGCTGGCGAGGGTTTGAGAGTCGGGACTAAAGGTGACTGACCAAATCCCGCCAGAATGTCCTTTGATGGTGTGAAGCAGTTTGCCGGTGCTGACTTGCCAAATTCTAATGGTATTGTCCCAACTGCCGGAGGCGATGCGATCGCCCGATGGACTAAACGCCACCGACTCGACAAAGTCGGAATGTCCCGCGAGGACGTTGAGCAGTTTCCCAGTGCCGGGATGCCACAGCCGAATTGTACCATCCCCGCTGGCGCTGGCAAGCATTTCCCCATCCGGGCTAAAGGCGATGGAAAATACCGTCACCGAATGTCCCGTCAGCGTGTGAATTAGCTTGCCCGTATCCAAGTGCCAAATTTTAATCGTTTTGTCGCCGCTGCCGGATGCAATTAAAGGCGGCGTCTCCCCACCAGTACTATTGGGGCTAAAGGCAATGCAATTTACCGTATCCGAATGCCCTAACAACGTGCGAATCAGCTTGCCCGTATCGGACTGCCAAATTTTGACCGTCTTGTCGGCACTGCCGGTGGCAACGATACTGGCAGTTGGACAAATAGCAACAGTTGTCACGGTGTCTAAATGTCCGGCGATGGTGTGGATGCATTGCCAGCGGGCGGCCTTTTTTTCCGGTTCCTGTGTGGAAGACTTGGAGCGATCGCTTGTTGTTGTGCGGGGAATCGCCCCAGCATAAAATTCTTTCAGGATGTCAGATGCCGATTGATAGCGGTCTTTAATTGAATCTTGCAGCATCTTCTCTAAAATTTGTGCCAAGGAGTCGCTAATATCAGTGCCCGTGTTTCTGATATACTCTCGCCACATCCATCGACCTTCTACCGGATCGTACAAGTCATCTAGCTGCGCCCCCGTGAGCATCTGAATGCAGATTACGCCTAAACTGTAAAGGTCGCTCGCTGGGTAAGCTTTGCCCCCCCGCAGCTGTTCTATAGGCGTATAAACTTCGGTGCTGGCTCTTAAATTTGTTTTGGTTAGTCGGGTATCGGCTAGCTGTTTCGAGATGCCGATATCGATCAAGACGAATTTGCGATCGCTCTTTTTTAGAATTATATTCGTTGGCTTGATTGCCCGGTGAACGATCTGCCGCTTGTGCAGCACTTGCAATACTGGCAGCACATCGTACAAAAATTCTCGCACTTGATGTTCGCTAAACGCTCCATGCCCCTGTAATTCCTGGGCTAAATTTTTCCCTTCGATGTAATACTTTGCTACATACAAGTACTTATCTTGCTCAAAGTAGTCGAATAACGTTGGTATCTGCGGATACTGTTCAGCCAGTTCCAACAACTGCTTGGCTTCTTGTTCAAATACCTGCATTGCTTTCGCCATTGCTTCAGAATGGCCTTGTATTTGCGGCAGCGGCGCAAATTGCTTGATGACGCAAGGGACTTTCCTTTGCTCTATATCTTCAACCGCAAAGCTTCTGCTAAACACCCCATCGCCGAGAAACTGGATCGCCCGGTATCGCTCTTTGAGCAGCAGCTTTGACGAACAAGCTTGGCAAATCTCCGTCCCATCGGGGTTTTTCGGTTTTTTGCACCTGGGATTGAGGCAATAAATCATACCTGGTCAAGATAAACGCCGATCGTTCTATGTTATAACTTCTCAAAACAGTTGGGAGCCTCTGTCTGGATTTGCCTTCAATTTCTTACACTTTGTTGATTAAACTTTATCAATTTTGAGCCAATATAAATTTTTTATAAAGCCGAGCTATTGCATTTAATTTTATAACTCAAATGGTTTTCTGTTTTCATTTGCTTGCGCTTTCAGGTAAGCGATCGCAATCGTACACCGGCACCGCAAACGTTACGGTTAAACCTAGTTTCTCTCCCAGGCTGTAAAAAATCATCTGGCTCCCCATTGCTGCCACCAGTATTTTGCAGACTAGCAACGCTCACCCATCCGGGTTTCTCTGAAAAATTTTTGAGCAAGGAACGAGAGATCGCAGCAAGAAACAAAGGTGATAAGTTCAGTCCTGTGACTGTTAATGCGCCCGATTAGATGGGTATATTGACTGATAGGAATCAATTTTAAGCGCAGGTCAGTCAATATGGCAGCAGCAGATTTAACCAGCATCACTCGTCCTGGCTATCGTCTGGTAGAGCGAGTCTACAGTGGCTTCAGGACGTTAGTTTATCGTGCCCTGCCCGGGGCGGGGGCAGAGTGCGAACACCCTACTTTCAGCGATCTATTGCCATTTCGCGATCGATATGCGATCGCGAAGACGATCTGAGAAACCGAGTTTCTGGCTGTGGTAACGGCTAATGGGTAATTTGTCAATAATATAATACATTTTAATTTAATTACCAATTACCAATTACCAAAGTCACAACTGATAACTAGCAACTTGGGTTACTATAAATCAAACTAGGAGTTAATGGTGTTTAAAGTTGTTGTGGGTCATAGTAACGATCCTGATTCGCTAAATGCGATCGCGGAAGTAATTCAACAATGTACCCGTTCTCTTGCCGGAGTGGTTCCCCAAGCCGGAGTTTTATTTACTGCCATCGACTTTGATTGCCAACTCATCTTGCAAGAAATCCAGATAGCCTTCCCCGGCATTCAACTGATTGGTAGCACCACAAATGGAGAAATTTCGTCGATTTTGGAGTTTCAGCAGGACTCTCTCACCTTGATGTTATTTGCATCGGACAGCGTGGAAATGCGGGCGGGAGTTGGACTAAATGCCTCAAAAGATCCAATTCGGGCTGCCGAACAAGCAATTGAACAGGCAAAAGCAAACAGCACGATTCCACCCAAATTATGCCTGACTTTTCCGGAAAGCCTGACGAGTAGCGGGGTGTTAATTTTAGAGGGAATCAAGCAAAGTCTAGGGGAGGAAATTCCGATTGTGGGTGGTATGGCAGCAGATGATTATACCTTTGAGCAAACTTACCAATTTTTTCAAGATCGAGTGCTGAGTGACGCCGTACCCGTGCTGCTGTTTTGGGGTGAATTACTGGTTTCTCATGGAATTGCTAGCGGCTGGACACCGATTAGTCCCCCAAGTTGCGTCACAAAAGTGCAGGGTAATGTGGTATACGAAATTGGCGAGCGGCGGGCTTTAGATTTTTATCAGTATTATCTGGGTGCAGAGGGATTTACTGCCAATTATGCAATCCATGCCCTAGCCGTGAAAGAAGATAGCGATCGCTTTTATATGCGGGCACCAAACAGCTACGATCCAAAATCAGGCAGCGTCACCTTTTTTGCAGATATTCCAGAGCAAGCGATCGTGCAAATTACCGATGCTTGCCGTGAAGATATCTTGGCTGCATCAGAGGCATCGTTAAAGGAAGCATTAGCCCGCTATCCTGGTAATAAGCCAAGCGCAGCCTTTTTAGTTTCCTGTGCTGCCCGTCGGCGGATTTTAGGAACATTGACGCGACGGGAATATCAACTGGTAAAAACTCATTTGTCTGAAGAGTTACCTTGTTGCGGTTTCTACGCCTACGGTGAAATTGCACCATTGGCGTCGCACACTCAGGCTAAATTTCACAACAAAACATTTGTCACGCTGTTGATGGGAGATCGCTGAAGCCTGTGTATGGAAAGCCAGGATTTACAAATTCAGGAATTGGAGAAAACGATCCGCATTTTGCGGAAGCAACTGGAACGCTCTGAAAAAGAACGCAGTCAACTTGAAGCTGACATGGCTACCAAGGAGTTTCTGCTCAAGAAAGTCATTGCTCAACTGCAAGAATCACAACAGAATCTAGAACAACGCAGCCACGATTTAGAAATCGCCCTGGATAGTCTAAACGCAATGCAGTTGCAACTGATTCAAAGTGAAAAAATGTCAGCATTGGGGCAAACAGTGGCAGGAATTGCCCATGAAATTAACAACCCTATCAGCTTCATTTATGGCAACCTCAGCTACCTGACAGAACACAGTCATAACTTGCTAAAGTTAATCAATTTGTATCATGATTATTTCCCAGAACCACCAGCAGAAATTTGCTTGGAACGACAGGCAATCGACATCGAGTTTATTGAAGAAGATCTGCCAAAAATAGTCAAATCGATGCAGGTTGGCAGCCAGCGAATTCGGGACATTGTTTTAGCACTGCGTAACTTTGCTCGTCTTGACGAAGTTGGATACAAATCCGTTGATATTCACGCAGGGATTGAGAGTACATTGATGGTACTCCAATCGAAACTTGCGAACATTCAAGTCATCAAACAATATGGGGAACTGCCTCTGATTACCTGTGTGGCTGGCGATCTCAACCAGGTATTTATGAATATCTTGCTCAATGCAATCGATGCGATCGCACAAAAGAGCAGCGCTCAAACGACACAGGAGTTGGCGGGTATAATTTCGATTCAAACTGAACTTCGCTCTAATCAACAGGTGGCTATCAGCATTGCAGATAATGGGGTAGGGATACCCACTAAATTAATTGATAAAATATTTGATGCTTTCTTCACTACTAAAGAAGTTGGTAAAGGGACAGGATTGGGATTGGCGATATGCCTCCGGCACGCTACGCGAACGCGCGGCAAATCGTAGTAGAAAAACATCGAGGAGCCATCCAGGTCGATTCTACACTAGGCAAAGGAACAACCTTCACAATTTCCTTGCCCGTGGAGGGATAAACCTCTGTTTATCTGCCAAATTATCCGGGTATATTAATCATAATTAACCTTAAACCCCAGGTCAGTCAATATGGCAGCAACAGCAGATTTAACGATCGCCCTTCCTGGCTATCATCTAGAGGAACAAATCTACAGTGGTTCCCGCACGGTGGTGTATCGTGGGGTGCAGGAAAAGGGCGAACCCCGTCGAGTTGCGATTAAGCTGCTGCGCCAGGAATACCCGACCTTTAACGATTTATTACAGTTTCGCAATCAATATGCGATCGCTAAAAACTTAGAGATTCCCGGCATTGTGCGTCTTTTGTGTTTGGAATCCTACCGCAACAGCTATGCTTTGGTGATGGAAGACTTTGTTGGGGTGTCCCTACGGGAATATTCCCAAAAGGGAAATCTTTCTTGGGAACAGGTGTTAGATATCGCTCTGCAATTGACCGACATTCTGTACTATCTGCACGCCGCTCGCGTCATCCACAAAGATATCAAACCTGACAATATTCTGATTCATCCAGAAACCAAACAAGTTAAATTAATTGACTTCAGCATTGCCTCACTTTTACCCAAGGAAACTCAGGAAATCAAAAATCCCAACGTTTTAGAAGGAACGTTAGCCTATTTATCCCCAGAACAAACGGGACGGATGAATCGGGGAATTGATTACCGGGCGGATTTCTATGCCTTGGGTGTGACGCTATTTGAATTATTTACGGGTGAATTACCGTTTCAATCGGATGACCCAATGGAATTGGTGCATTGTCATATTGCCAAGCAGCCGCCTTCAGTATGCGATCGCCATCCAGATTTGCCAATCGTTGTAGCAAAAATCATCGG
This sequence comes from Cyanobacteria bacterium UBA11372, assembly GCA_003486675.1. Classification (GTDB taxonomy): domain Bacteria; phylum Cyanobacteriota; class Cyanobacteriia; order Cyanobacteriales; family Aerosakkonemataceae; genus Microseira. The sequence continues at coordinate 4,890 of DNGG01000633.1, read as the reverse complement.
CAAGTTGATGGCAAAAAATGCCGAAGATCGCTATCAAAGTGAATTGGGATTGAAGCACGATTTGCAAATATGTCTGGAAAAATTGCAAGCAACGGGTAAGATTGAGGATTTTGAAATTGCGACCAGAGATGGGAGCGATCGCTTCATTATTCCCGACAAACTCTACGGACGGGAAGCCGAAGTAAAAGTATTGTTAGATGCCTTTGAACGCATTGTCAACCCCTCTCAATCCCTGCTGAACCAGGGTGAACTTAGGAAAGCCGAGTTGATGTTATTAGCTGGAGTTTCTGGGATCGGTAAAACCGCCGTTATCAACGAAGTTCACAAACCCATTGTCCGGCAAAGGGGCTATTTCATCAAAGGTAAATTCGACCAATTTAATCGCAACATTCCCCTGTCGGCATTTGTCCAAGCTTTGCGAGATTTGATGGGACAATTGCTGTCCGAATCCGATGCCCAATTGGCGCAATGGCGCAGCCAAATTCTCGCAGCGGTGGCAGAAAACGGGCAAGTTTTGATTGAAGTGATTCCCGAACTGAAGCAAATTATCGGTCAACAACCTCCTGCCCCAGAACTATCGGGAATGGCGGCGCAAAACCGATTTAACTTATTGTTCCAAAAGTTTATTGAAGTTTTTACCACCAAAGAACATCCGCTAGTAATATTTCTAGATGATTTGCAGTGGGCAGATTCAGCTTCATTGCAGTTGATGAAACTGCTGGTAGAGGGGAAGAATTATCTTTTGTTATTGGGAGCTTATCGAGATAATGAAGTATCGCCCGTCCACCCCTTGATATTGACGGTTGAAGAACTCAAGCAAGCTGAAGCAATTGTCAATACCATGACTTTAGAAGCCCTGGCATTTGACGATACGAATCATCTGGTGGCGGATACCTTAAATTGTGCGACGAATCTTGCCAAACCGCTGACGGAATTAATCCTTCGCAAAACCAAAGGCAATCCTTTCTTTACTACGCAATTTCTCAAAGCATTGTATGAAGACGGGCAGATTCGGTTCAATTGCGATCGCTGCTATTGGGAATGCGATATTTCCCAAGTCAATGCCCTGTCGCTCACCGATGATGTGGTGGAATTCGTGGCGTTACAATTGCAGAAATTACCGGCAAAAACTCAAGAGATTCTCAAACTCGCTGCTTGTATTGGCAACCAATTCGATCTGGATACCTTGGCAATTGTGTCAGAGCGATCGCCCGCCGATGTTGCAGATGCTTTGTGGAAAGCGTTGCAGGAAGAATTGATTCTGCCCATCGGTGAAACCTACAAGTTCTTTCAATTCCCCGACTCAAATCAGGGCGATATTGCTAGTGAAATTGCCGTTCCTTATAAATTCTTGCACGATCGGGTTCAGCAAGCGGCTTACTCGCTGATTCCCCAGGAGCAAAAACAAATTACTCATGGCAGAATCGGTAGCCTGCTGTGGCGCAACTGTTCTGAAGCAGAATTAGAACAGCGGATTTTTGCGATCGCTAACCATCTCAATCTGGCATTAGTTAACCCATCCAGCCAACAGTTTGAACAACCCGTCCAACGCACAGATCTGGCACGACTCAACCTGCTCGCAGCCAAGAAAGCAAAAGCCTCGACTGCCTATCCCATTGCCCGTCACTACGTTCAAACCGGACTTGAATTGCTGCCTGCCGATGCCTGGGAAAGCACGGAAGACCTGGCTTTGGCGCTATACGAATTATCGGCAGAGATTCACTATTTGCTGGGAAATATAACGGAAATGGAGCAAGACATCGAAACCGTCCTCGATCGCACATCCGCTCTGCTGAAGCAAATTAAAGTCTATGAATTGCGAATCCAGGCTTATAGCAGCCTCAATCGGATGAATGAAGCGCTGCAAATCACCCTGAAGATTCTGAGGCAACTGGGAATTGATTTACCCGACGCTCCCACGGAATCGGACATTCAAAGCGCTGCCGACAAAATTGCCGCACAGTTAGGCGATGTGCGCGTCGATTCGCTCCTCGATCTGCCGCCTTTGAGCGATCCGGAAAAACAGGCAGCCATGCGGCTGCTGTCGATTACCAACATTACAGCTTACCTGTGCGCGCCTGCCCTGTTTCCCCTCAACGTGTTTAAACAGGTGGAATTGTCTTATCAATATGGCAATTCCCGGGCTTCTGCCTGCGCCTACACCTGTTATGGATTAATTCTGTGCGGTACGGTGTCGGAGATTCCCACTGGGTATCAATTCGGTCAACTTGCATTAAGGTTGCTGGAAAGAGGCAACAGCGATTTCCAAGCCAAGACGCTGATATTTACTCATTTATTTGTAACTCACTGGCAAGAGCATTTAAAAAATACATTGCAACCGTTTTTGAATGCCTATCAGCTTGCCTTGATGGCGGGGGAATTGGAAGATGCAGCCCTGGCACTTCAAGTTTATTGCGCTCACGGTTATTTCTCTGGAATGGCGCTCGATGTGCTGAATAAAACCGCAGCAGAATATGCTCAAGCGATCGCAGATCTAAATCAGCAACAGATCTTGGATTCCCACAATATTTATCAGCAGGCGGTGCTACAACTGATTGGCACAGGTGGCGAAAACCAGGCGATCGCTCCCTGGAGTGGTGTTTTCGATCAAGCAATCCGCCTGCCCCAACTCGCAGCCGCCAATAATATCACCGCCATCTTCGAGTTTCACCTGCACAAACTGATTCTCTGCTGTATTTTTGCCGATTGGATTGAGGGATGGAATCTCGCCACCGCCGCCGAAAAAAACCTTGACAGCGTGCAGGGTTTATTGTATGCACCGATTTTCTATTTCTATCAATCTTTGATTTATCTCGCGCTGTGCAAGGGTGCCAGCGATGTAGAAATTAGGGATTATTTGCAGCGGGTAATTGCCAATCAAAGCAAACTGCAACAGTGGGCAGATTATGCGCCGATGAATCAGTTGCATCGGTGCCACCTAATCGCAGCAGAAAAACATCGCGTTTTGGGAGAAAGAAGCGATGCGATCGAATTTTACGATCGCGCGATCGCCGCAGCGCTGGAGAATAGTTACATTCAGGAAGCTGCGATCGCCAACGAACTTGCCGCTAAATTCTATCTCGAATGGGGCAAAGAAAAAGTCGCCGCCGGATATATGCAAGAAGCCTATTATTGCTATGCCAAATGGGGAGCAAAAGCCAAAACAGACGATCTAGAACAGTGCTATCCCCATTTGCTGCGCCCGATTCGATTGCCAGTTACCTCTAGCCTCAATCCCTTGGAAACTCTGACCTCGATCGCTCCTCCCACGCTCTCGATTCATGACTCTAAGGTGTTGGGTGGTTGTATTAATACAAGCTTAGATTTTGCCGCGATTCTGAAAGCTTCTCAAAGTCTTTCTGGAGCGATTCAATTAGAGCAACTCCTGCACCAACTGACCCAAATTATTTTGCGATATTCTGGCGGCGATCGCTGCGCTCTCATACTGCCCAATGCTGGCGGTGAATGGCAGGTGGAAGCGATCGCCACACCCGAAACTACCGAACTGCTTTCAATTCCCCTCAATCGTAATGAAAACCTGCCTGTCAAACTGATTCACTATGTCAAAAACACTCAAGAAGTTGTAGCAATTGACAATCTCAAAACCCCTTTGCCCGTCATCGACGACTATCTCATACAAGCGCAGCCAAAAAGTTTATTATGCTTGCCAGTTCTCAACCAAGGACAGTCGCTCGGTATATTGTTGGTGGAAAATAGAGTCACGAGTGGAGTATTTACAGGCGATCGCTTAGAAATCCTGCAACTGCTAACCGCACAAGCGGCAATTTCCCTGAAAAATGCCCAGCTTTATCACCAATTAGAAGAGAAGGTGCAACAACGCACTCAAGACCTTCAGGAGAAAAATCAACTCCTCTCCCAGACTTTAAATGAATTACAGCAAACCCAAGCGCAACTAATTCAATCAGAAAAGATGTCCAGTTTAGGGCAATTAGTTGCAGGGATTGCCCACGAAATCAATAATCCCATCAGCTTTATCTACAGTAATTTAACTTATGCCGAGGATTACTCGAAAACCCTTCTGGAGGTATTCGATCGGTATGCCCAAGCATCTCCCGCTCCCAATACAGCCATGCAAAATCAATTAGAGGATATCCCATTTATTCGCCAAGACCTTCCCCGTCTCTTAGGTTCCATGAAAGTTGGCGCGGAGCGCATTCGTAAAATTGTCCTAGAATTGCGTAACTTTGCCCGCCTAGATGAATCTGAAGTCAAGACAGTAGATATTCATCAAGGCATTGAAAGCACCCTGATCGTAGTGCAACACCGCTGTCAGGCCAATTCTCATCGCCCAGAAATTCAGATTGTCAAGCATTATGATAAACTACCGAAAATTAATTGCTATGCGAAGCAGATCAATCAGGTGTTTATGAACATCTTAATGAATGCAATTGATGCAATTGATGCAATGGAAAGTGACCGTTGGAATCTTGATATTCAACCCGCGATCGCAATTCGGACGGGGTTCGCTACTGACAATCGAGCGGGCATCACCATTCAAATTGCAGACAATGGCGTGGGAATTCCTGACAAAGTGAAGCAGCGGATTTTTGAACCCTTTTTCACCACCAAAGCACCTGGACAGAGTACAGGTTTAGGGTTGTCGGCAAGTTATGCGATCGTCACCAAGCAAGGTGGCTCGATCGATGTAATTTCTGCACCGGGTCAAGGTAGCGAATTTACCATCTTTCTGCCATCATAAAAAACATCACTCTGTCGTTGCGTAGGGACACGGCATCAGAGATATATCGGACAAACAGATAACGTTAATCGTGCCGTGTCCCGGCTGATGATTATGGGTAATCTTGAGGACATGATATTACGCAAGACGCTCCCAGAAACCGGGTTTCTTCGCAGATCTATTTTTCCTAG
>DNGG01000170.1:1145-3285 GCA_003486675.1 Cyanobacteria bacterium UBA11372 | reverse complement strand
TCGTTCATTGCTAAGTCGATTTTGAGGATCGTCTCGTTATTATTAACGATGCGACGATCTAACCTGTGGCGCAAATCTGGATCGGCAGCATCCACATCGCTTTCATCCACCAATTGTAAGAACAAACGCCGCGCATCTATATTAGAAATTACGCCTTTTGTGGCGCGGTATTCCGTGCCATTTGCTACGCGAACCCCGACGGCTTTGCCACCATCAATTAAGATGCGATCGACATGTTGGTCGGTGAGAATTTCTCCACCCAACCTTTTATTTAATCTGACCAATGCTTCTACCAAAGCACCCGTGCCGCCTCTTGGTCTTGCCATACCCGGATTGTGACGCATTGCCATCATAATTGCACCGATTCCCAGGGTTTTTTGCGAGGGAGGGGCGCCTAATTCAGAAGCTAACCTCGCCAGCGGTGCTTTGATAAATTCCTCTTCAAACCACTCGTTAAGCATATCCTCGGCGCTGGTTAACATCGTGCGAACAAAGTCTAATGTTTTGTTCGGCGAACCGATGACCGAGAATAAATCTTTCAGCTTTTGAATGTCGTAATTGCCTGCAATATCGATAATCGATTTTGGTGGGGCATTAAACATGGGAATCATTGCCCCTAATGCGCGCTGCCAAAATAGAGTGAATTCTTGGTAATTTTTGGCGTCTTGAGGGCTATATCTGGCAATTTCCGCACAAGTTTTGTCTAGGTCGCGATGGGCTAAGAAATATTTTCCATCTGGATGGGGACAAAAAACAACCGGGTCGCAGAAAAGATATTCTAACCCGTATTTTTCCAGTTCTAATTCTTCAACAACTGGTCCCAAGTGAATAAATTCGTGGTCGATGGCGCAGAGGTTGAATTTAAAACCGGGTGCTTCCTCCGGCATGATTTCCTCGGTTGTAGCTGCCCCACCGGGAACCGAACGTTTTTCTAGTAATAAAACGCTATATCCGGCTTTGAGCAAATAAGCGGCGCAGACTAAACCATTATGCCCTGCACCAATAATTACAACGTCATAGGTTTGCATTTGTGTTGCTCCAGAGGATATTGTTTTTCCTCGATTTTAAGCAGATCGAGAAAAGTAAACGCTCTGTCTAATTGCAGAGAGCGTTATTGAGACAATATCCATTTTCCCCCAAGCTAAATGTTTTTTCCTCCGCCTTACGTACTATTTTCAGGTGGCAAGGGGATGATATTGCGGCTGTAGTGGCATATCGCCAGCCAAGCTACCATTTTACCACCGGCGCTGTAGCTGGCGATCGCATCCCCTACCCCCTGCCACTCTATCCCAAACCAAAAATTTAAATGTCTAAGGAAGGTATTTGCCGCATATAAGCTTCCACTTCGACGGTTAAAGTACCTTCTCCCACCACAAAATTCTTGATCCGAAACGCCGATCCTTCATACTCAAAATAAGGTAAATTCATCAATTCTTTTGCCTTTTTCATCAAAGCATAAGCAAATTCGATTTCAATACCTTTGCCTTTGGTGCAGTAAAGCCCTTGCAGCAATATCGGATGTTCGTCGGTACGAGGTAATGCACTCGCAGTGAAAGCAAGTTCTTCAGTTTTTCCCTCAGTTTGTATCAGAAATTCGCCGCTAAACATTATCTGGTTGCCACCGCGTAATTGCATTTCCATCTTTTGCGGTTTCAAAGTCACCAATCCATCATCCATATTCAACTCTATCGATGGCATCTTGCGGCGAACTAAATCAGAATTCATCGCCCGGTTAAGATCGGCTTCTTTTAAAACAAGGCGAATACTAGCATCAGTTGGGTGGTCTAATTCAACTTCGCCGCCAAAAAGAGATCCTAAAACATCGATGCCAATATTACTCGTGTGCAGTTCCATTTCCTGCACGCGGATATCTTTTTGGACGACTAAACCTTGCCCCACAACCGAAACCGAGTCAGCCTTTCCTTGAACCATTTTCAGCAAATCGGTGCGGACATTTACATTAATTTCCTCGACTGCCTCAAGTTGGCTGGTTATTCCTATTTCCGCTGCCTGAGAAAGCGCTTGTTCTTCTATTTTTAGATCGTTGTCTGGCATAATATTGATTTCAGATTTTAGATTTGAGATTTGAGATTGGAGATTTGGGATTTGGCAACCCCCCCCTTATCAAGGGGGGGCAGGG
>DNGG01000170.1:0-951 GCA_003486675.1 Cyanobacteria bacterium UBA11372 | reverse complement strand
CCCCTTATCAAGGGGGGGCAGGGGGGGATCGGATTTTGAATTCAGGACTTACGCAAAGAAACCCGGTTTCTAGGAGCGTCGGGCGTAATATGATGTCCGCCCAATTGCCCATAATAAAAAACCTCAGCCCGTTGTTGCGTAGGGACACGGCATCAGAGATATCTCGGATAAACAGATAACGTTGATCTTGCCGTGTCTCGGCTTCTAATTATGGGTAATCGACCGGACATAATATAAGTCCTGCAATTAAAAGATTGCAGATTCAAATCAAATCTGAAATCTGCAATCTTAAATCTGAAATTACGAAGAGGGGAACTCTTTTACCAACGCTTCTGCTTGCAGCGTTAGCTTGCCAGGTTGCACGTCTAAATGCTTCAGACGCAGCGACATGCCTTGTAGTTCAAAGTTTCGCAAATTTAACAATTCGCTAGATTGCTCTAACAAAGCTTGGGTAAGTTCTGGGGAAATTTCCTCGCCTTCGGCATATTGAACTTCTTCCAGGGATAGGCGATTTCCACCTTCGCGCATACGCGGAACTGCGGTAAAAGAAACTTGCTTGGTTTCGCCGGTTTCTTGCATAAAAACATCGGCTTTTAGCGCAAATTTTCCTTCACCAGGTAAGCGAAATTCTACCTGTTTTGTGTCAATGGTCATCGGTTGACCGTTGACATGTACCTTTTGGTTTTGCAGCTTTTCGCTGAGGAATTCTGAATTAAAAGCGCGGTCGAGATCTGTTTCGTTCAAAACCACATAAGTTTCCGCTTCAGTGGGATGAGTCAGTTCAATTTTGCCAAACGCAGCGCTGAGGGGATTAATGGCAATATTATCGATATTTACCTTTAATTCTTCGGCGCGCAGGTCTTGTTGCATTACCAGACCTTTGCCTTCAATTGAAACTGATTCTAATTCGCCTTGAATTAGCTTAATGGGATTAGTCCGAATATCTACATT
>DNGG01000395.1:3452-8246 GCA_003486675.1 Cyanobacteria bacterium UBA11372 | reverse complement strand
GCTAAACAGCAGGAGGAAATGAGTAAGCTCTATAAAGAATTTGGTAACCCCCTAGCCGGATGTTTGCCCGTATTGTTGCAAATGCCGGTGCTATTTGCCTTATTTGCCACATTGCGCGGCTCGCCTTTTTCCGATGTAAATTACACCGTCAATCTGCAAATTTTTCCCTCCGAACAAATTGAGCAGATTCAACCCCAACCTTTTGCCACTTCTCCCCAAAATATTTATGTCGCCGATGGGGTACACGCTCCCATTATTGGGCTGGTGCCAAGTGGCAACCGCTTAACCGTGGGCGAGAAAACCAAGTTTGAATTTCAAACCCCCGAAGGCAAACCGCTGAACGCCCTTGTAGCGGAAAATCCGGACACCCAACTCGTTCCCCGCTGGCAGGTAATTAAAGGGCAAGAACGGGTGCGAATCGATGAAAATGGCAACATCGAAGCCCTGGAACCGGGAGATGCTACCATCCAAGGTACAATTCCCGGCCTAGCAGCTGAGAAAGGCTTTCTCTTCATCGAAGCCCTGGGTCGCGTCGGTGCGGTTGACAAAGACGGAACCATCCACTGGGATACCGTGGTGATGGTGCTGTTGTTTGGCGTCAGTTTGTACGTTAACCAACTGCTTTCCGGTCAAGGAAGTACCAGCAATAACCCGCAGCAGGATACGGTCAACAAAATTACTCCGATTATCTTTTCGGGGATGTTTTTGTTCTTCCCGCTTCCGGCTGGGGTGTTGATGTATATGTTAATCGCCAACATCTTCCAGACGATTCAGACATTTGTGTTGTCGCGAGAACCCCTGCCCGAAAACCTGCAAAAACTGGTAGAGGTGCAGGAAAAAGAAACAAAGGGACGGGAATCACTGCCCTTTGAACCAAGTCGTTCTAAGAAAAAAGCCTCAGGTTAGCGTTCATGACGGATAGTCGAATGCAGCGCGGTCAGAAGTGGCTGGAAGAACTTCTGCTTCTGACCAAAACCCCCGCATCAGTGAAAGTCGAAAAGCACGCCACTCTAGCCGAACAAGAGGATGACTCGGAACCGGATAGCTACTGGTTGACCATTGACGAAACTAACCTCACGCCCGCACAAATTCAGGCGTTAATTGGGGTTGACGGTTCGGCTTTAGATGCGATTCAGTATTTAGCCAATACCACCGTCAACTTGGGTCAGCCTCCAGAGGAGCAAGCGGCATATACCGTAGAGCTAGCTGGCTACCGCGTCCGGCGGCAAGCCGAACTTCTACAGATGGCGCAATATGCCGCCGAACAGGTGCGCTTGACGGGTAGAGAGTTTGAACTGAAATCTCTTTCGGCAGCGGAAAGGCGTCAAGTTCACACCTTTTTAAAGGACTTCACCGACCTGGAAACCTACAGTCGGGGCAAAGAACCAGACCGCCGTTTAGTCGTGCGACTGATCTGAGTCAACCCAAGAATTTTAGATTTTGGATTTTAGATCGATCCAAAATCTAAAATCAAATAAGGATGGCTCGCAATTACTTATGGAAGCAATTTATATTCCGCATCTGCTTAAAGCACCCAAGCAGACTCAGGTGGTTCAAGTTGACGAGTTTCTGCCTTCTTTAGAAACCTTGACGCCCGTTCGAGGGCAGGTGCGAGTTACCCATCAAGGGACTTATCTGGAAGTTTCTGCACTAGCGGAAGCGATCGCCACCTTAAGCTGCCACCGCTGTTTGCAACAATACAATCACCGTCTGGTAGTCAATACGTCCGAACTGATCTGGCTAGACGCAGCCGCTAATCAACCCTATACTGGGCCGATCGAGCAAGAAATTGACGTGGATGACTTAGTAGAAACCCTAGCACCAGACGGTGTTTTCAACCCAGGCGAGTGGCTGTACGAGCAAATGTGTCTCGCATTACCTCAGAGGCAATTATGCGATCGCAAGTGTAAAGGTATACAAATTTCCCAAACAAGCAACTCAGAACCAACCTTAGACCAACGCTGGGCAGCGCTGGAAGTTCTAAAAGGTCAATTCCCTCAAACCTAGTGGTAGTAGGTGGTAGGTATCAGGTAGGAAGTGGTAGATAAATATTATTAGCCATCACCCATGACCAATTACCAATTACCAATTACCAATTACCAAGCAATCATGAGTTTCAGTGACGAGTTTCAACTGCTGCTGCGGGCGCGCTACCCTTTAATCTACATTCCCACCTACGAAGAAGAGCGAGTAGAAACAGCGATCGCCACCTGCGCTAAACAGCAGGGCAACCGTGGGGTTTATACTTGGGATTTTGTCGATGGTTACCAAGGTAACCCCACCGATGCCGGGTTTGGACGCCGAAATCCCCTGCAAGCTTTAGAATTACTCGAAAAACTCCCGGCAACTGCGCCAGGGATTTTTATTTTGCGCGACTACCACCGCTTCCTGGAAGATGTCTCGGTGGCGCGCAAACTCCGCAATCTGGCAAGGTTACTCAAGTCCCAGCCCAAAAATATCGTCATATTGTCCCCCAGGATCGCAATTCCAGAAGATCTGAGCGAAGTTCTCACTGTTGTGGAATTCTCCCTCCCTTCGGCGTCTGAAATTAAAAGCGAGGTAGAACGCTTGTCAGCGGCGACGGGAAAATCTCTGGAAACGCGGGTTTTAGACGAACTGGTTCGTTCCTGTCAGGGACTGTCGATGGAACGGATACGGCGCGTTTTGGCGAGAGCGATCGCCACAAGAGGCGAATTGCGTCCGGAAGATGTCGAACTCGTTTTAGAAGAAAAACGCCAGACAATCCGCCAAACCCAAATATTAGATTTTTACCCGGCAACGGAAAAAATTTCCGATATTGGCGGGTTGGATAATTTAAAAGAATGGCTGTTGCGGCGGGGCGGTGCTTTTTCCGAACGGGCGCGGCAATACGGATTGCCCCATCCCCGCGGGTTATTGTTAGTGGGGATTCAGGGAACCGGGAAATCTCTGACGGCGAAAGCGATCGCCCACCACTGGCACCTACCCCTGCTGCGATTGGACGTTGGACGCCTGTTTGGCGGCTTGGTAGGCGAATCTGAATCCCGCACCCGTCAAATGATTCAACTGGCGGAAGCATTGGCTCCCTGCGTGCTGTGGATCGATGAAATTGATAAGGGGTTTTCCGGGTTTGATGGCAAAGGCGATGCGGGTACTACCAGCCGCGTCTTTGGCACTTTTATTACCTGGTTAGCCGAAAAAACTTCACCCGTGTTTGTCGTCGCCACGGCTAATAATATCCAGGCATTACCCCCGGAAATGCTCCGCAAAGGTCGGTTTGATGAAATATTCTTCGTGGGATTGCCCACTCAGGAAGAACGACAAGAGATTTTTAACGTGCATTTATCGCGATTGCGCGCCCACAATCTCAAAAGTTACGACATCGAAAGACTTGCTTACGAAACCCCCGATTTTTCTGGGGCAGAAATAGAGCAAAGTTTAATTGAAGCCATGCATATTGGCTTTAGTCAAAATCGAGACTTTGCTACGGATGATATTTTGGAAGCCGCCAGTCAGATTATCCCCTTGGCGCGAACCGCGCAAGAACAAATTCAGTTTCTGCAAAACTGGGCGGCTGCTGGTAAAGCTCGCTTAGCCTCTAAGCACAGCATTTTGGGCAGTCGCATTCCAGGCCAATTTCGCTAGCTGGATAAATTTGTGGCGCCACCAGTCCGCGAAATATTAGATATTCCCCCTTGTCCTCCTTGCCCCTCTCTTAGAAAATAAGGGGGTTAGAAGCGGAGCATGGGGTAAAAAGCTTGTCAGACACAGGAGTAGGTATGAGTTGGTCTGGGATTTTTAAGTTTTTACTTGGTTTCTTGATTGCGATCGCGCTGTTAGTTGGCAGCGGCGTGGCAGTCGCCCTTTACTTCGTCACCAAGCTCACCGCACCCCCTCCCAAACCGATCTTTGCCAATGATAAGCCTATTGCTAAACCCAAGCCTTCCCCAGTAGCCAACAAGCCCGCAACCGTCGCGGGGGCTTCTCCCGCCACCAACGCGACTGAAACCGTCTCGGCGGAACAGCCAGACGCCACCTCCACCCCAACCGAAACACCCTCCCCAAAACCCCTCGAACCAGGAGCCTACAGAGCCAGAGTTACCTGGCGTGACGGTTTGATTCTGCGAGATAGTCCCGGCACCGAGTCGCGGCGCATCGGCGGTATTGGCTATAACCAACAGATTGTAGTCGTGACAGAAAGCGAGGACAAACGATGGATTAAGATTCGCGTTGAGGAAAATAACGAAGAAGGTTGGGTCAAAGCCGGGAATGTGGAACGAGTTGAGTCAGAACAAACTCAGACTGCCACCGAGTGATCTGTTAAGAAAATTAGCTTTGTTTAAAGCTTGATTGCAAAATCCGGACTCAAGTGTAAGGCAGCCCGATCCCAGTGGTAGGTTTAAAAACTAATAATTATGACCCGAATAACCTAACCACGAGTTGACAAACTATGTACGACAAAAACTCTCATAAAGACTTTTTGGGTGGGATAATAGCTGCTGCCTTGGGTGCGGGCATAGTGACGACAATTGGGGTTTGGCACGGTCAGAATCCGTTGATGGCGCTGCAAATTACCGGATTGGCGGTGATAGTGGCGTTGGTATGCGATCGCTTGGGTCTTGTTTAACGACCTCCATAGTTTCCGGAGCGAATTTGGGAACTAACGCTGTAATAACTTGTCCATCACTACTAGCCAAGCTGGAATTATCGCCAAATAGTGACAAAAACTGCTAAAAGCAGTAAAATAACTATTCCGGACTGGCTAGTAAATTTTAGTAACGCAAATATGGAAACTCTAGCCTATATATATCTTGC
>DNGG01000395.1:0-3370 GCA_003486675.1 Cyanobacteria bacterium UBA11372 | reverse complement strand
ACTTGTCCATCACTACTAGCCAAGCTGGAATTATCGCCAAATAGTGACAAAAACTGCTAAAAGCAGTAAAATAACTATTCCGGACTGGCTAGTAAATTTTAGTAACGCAAATATGGAAACTCTAGCCTATATATATCTTGCTTGTTCTTGCGAATCATCTGACGCCATCGATCCTGCCGATGATTCCAGCGAAATCAAAGTTGTCCGGGAGCTAAATGGGAAAAAGCCTAAAAGCCGTACCTGGATTAGTTTGGTATCGCTGCTAGCCGCCTCAACTGTCATAGGAATGGCAGCCCAGGCTACAGCCCAAATCGACCAAGGCAGCAGAGGTCAGGAGGTAGCAGAACTTCAGCAGCAATTGCGAGAACTCGGATACTTCAATCGTCCTTCTACGGGTAATTTTGGTCCTTTAACCAAGCAAGCCGTAATCCGCTTCCAGCAAGATGAAGGACTGACACCTGATGGGGTTGTAGAAACAAAAACCAAAGCCGCCCTACTGCGTCGGCTGGGTCGAAGCGACGCTGAAACTCCCCCTCCCGAAACCCCTGAAGCTACTTCGGCACCAGTTCGCCGCATCACTCTCAGACGCGGCGCCCAGGGCAAGGAAGTCGAAGCCCTCCAGAAACTTTTGGCAGCTGCTGGTCTATACGAAGGCAGCCCCAACGGGCAATTTGACGGAAAAACCTTTACCGCTGTCAGGCAGTTTCAGCGCCAAAATCGCCTTGGGGCTGATGGCATTGTCGGGGCGCGAACCTGGTCTGCTTTGCTCGACAACAACGGAAACGCTACGGCTGCGACGCCGTTTAACAGAGATCCTTTTCTCGGTGAAAATGCTACAACCGTCCAGACTTCCCCAAGTGAGGGCGAGCAGGTAGGCGAGAAGCTAGGCGAGCAGGGAAGCGAACAGGGAAACGACCAGGTAACCGCCGCCATCATCGACCAAGGTAGCAAAGGCGAACAAGTGCGAGAACTTCAGCAGCGTCTGCAAGAGCTGGGCTACTTCAACGGGCGTACCACGGGTAACTTTGGCCCCTTAACCAAGGCTGCTGTGATTAAATTCCAGCAGGATTCTGGACTGACTCCCAGTGGCGTTGTGGATGAAGCAACTAAGGCTGCGTTGCAGACGAAAGCTGGTTCGGCTAGCAACTTGAGCGTCAAAGAATTACAACAGCGCCTCAAAGAAAGAGGCTTCTATAGCGGCCCAATCGATGGTAGCTTGAACGAGCAGACCAAGGCAGCGATTAAAGCAGCTCAGCGAGCCTACGGTGTCAGCGAGGATGACATTCTCAAAGCACGCTTCTAGGTGCCTTTTAACCAGCTTAAGTTCAGAAGGCTCTCGGATATTTATCTGAGAGCTATTTTCTTGCGCTTCAGAGGGGTAATAAAGCCCGCTGGCAAGCTGGACAAATGGCGTGGATGACCAGCTGGCAGTCGAGCAGGTGATATCCCTCTTTTTCGGCAATTTTAGCCCCGATTTTGAGGATCGAGTCGTTGTTAAATTCGATCGTCTTGTTGCACCGAACGCAAATTAGATGGTCGTGGTGATCTGGGTAGGGGTGATTGAGTTCGTAATGTTTATGTCCTTCTCCCAGTTCCAGTTCCCGCAAAATGCCCATACGAGCCATTAATTTCAGGCTGCGGTAAATCGTAGACAGGCTGATTGCTTCCCCTTGACTTTGCAACAGGTGATGAAGCTCTTCGGCGCTAAGATGCTGGCTTTTAGGAAGCTCTTGAAAAACCTGTAATATGGTTTCTCTTTGGGGAGTTAAACGCCAGCCCCTCTCGTTTAGTTCGGCTTTGAGTGAGGATGCTGAATAGACAGCCATATTAACCTTGTCAACAAAGGTGGTCTATTGACAATAATAGCCAACTAGCAATGTATTTTCAACAAACTCGGCTTATTGAAAATATTCTTAATAAAATCACCAGCCCTGATCGGTAACTGCTGTCAGTCCCGTTCCAGGGCTAAAGGATAATCAGTCCTCAATTCCTATCCTGGAAGCGTTGTAACTTGTGTAGCCTTTCACAATTCAGGTAGGGAAGCCGAGCGAATGCAGGACCAGTTACTGGGAAGTAAGGAGGGCCATCCCTGACGCAACGCTTCTGGACAGACAGTGTGAATAGTCAGCTGACAGTCTAGCAAGTGCAATCCGGCTTTTTCAGCTTGTTTCAGACCCAATTTTAAAATCGAGTCGTTGGTAAATTCAATCGTCTTGTTGCACTGAATGCACACCAAGTGATGATGGTGATGGGGATAGGGCTGATTAATTTCGTAATGTTTATGCCCTTCTGCTAGTTCTAGTTCTCGCAGAATGCCCATCCTCGCCATTAACTTGAGGCTGCGGTAAATGGTGGATAAGCTGATTTGTTCTCCTCGGCTTTGCAATAAAGCGTGCAGATCTTCAGCACTGAGATGGTTGCCTTTGGGAAGATTTTGAAAGACTTGTAAAATTGTCTCTCGCTGGGGGGTCAAACGCCAACCTTTCTCGTTCAGTTCAGCTTTAAACGAGGCTGCTGTATAGGTAGCCATATAAACATTCTCAAGAAAGCCCTCTATATGACGAAGGATACACAATATATTGACTTATTTTCAAGAAAATTGCTTATTGATAATTAATAGCTAAAAGTTATTTAAAATTATCAATCTAGTTGATAATTATTCCTAAATAATGCCGGGAAAAACTTAACTAAAGAGCCAGCAAAAGCGTTGCTTTTGCTGGCGTCGTTTGTTGACGATCTAACGCTTTAAAAGTCACGAGGAAGCTTAACTGAAGGCTTCTAGATAGTCGCGCACGCGGTTGCGACGCTTGGGTTGGCGCAATTTTTGCAGCGCTTTGGCTTCAATTTGGCGCACTCTTTCCCGCGATAGATCCAAAGCGCGTCCAATTTCTGCTAAGGAGTAGGGGTGACCATCTCCCAAACCAAACCGCATTAAGATCACATCGCGTTCGCGGCTGGTTAAATCTGCCAAGAGTTGCTGCAAGTCGCGATAGAGAGCTTCTTGCATCAATACATCTTCGGGAGACTCATCTTCAGTTGGCAGCAAATCGCCCAATTCGGTGTCTTTTTCTTTGCCCACTTTGGTTTCAAAAGAAACCGAGCGAGGGACGCGGAATAAAACTTCCCGCACTTGCAGCGGAGTCATCTCTAATTCCTGCGCCAAATCTTCCAGGGTGGGTGTGCGGCCTTTTTCTTGGGCAATTTTACGCTGAGCTTTTTTAATTTTGTTCAGCTTTTCGGTGATGTGAACGGGTAGGCGAATCGTGCGGCTTTGAGTTGCGATCGCTCGCGTAATGCCTTGACGAATCCACCAGTAAGCGTAGGTGCTAAAGCGATACCCTTTAGTTGGGTCAAACTTCTCAACGGCGCG
>DNGG01000455.1:3101-19118 GCA_003486675.1 Cyanobacteria bacterium UBA11372 | reverse complement strand
TCCCCCCTGACTCACTACCTACTACCCAATACCCCGCTATTGGCATTGCTAACTCCATGCTGCGAATTATCACTCAGCGAACTGAGGCAGAGGCGGAATTGCGTCGAATCCGCGATCGCACTCACGACGAACTGATCGTTCACAAAGAAGCAACGGTTCGGGAAGTCTTACAGGCGGTTAAACGCCAAGGTGACAGAGCCGTGTTGCATTATACAGCAGAATTTGACCAACTCTCGCTGGCTCCAGAACAACTGCGGGTAAGCGGCTCGGAATTGGATGCCGCCTATCAGCAGGTATCATCGGATTTACTGGCGGCAATTCGGTTGGCGCGCACTCAAATAGAAGCGTTTCACCGTCAGCGCTTGCCCAAATCCTGGGTTCAGTTTAAGGATGACGAGGTAGTGTTGGGGAAACGCTACACGCCGGTAGACCGAGCAGGATTATACATTCCCGGCGGGCGCGCCGCCTACCCCAGTACGGTATTGATGAACGCTGTTCCAGCGTTGGTGGCAGGCGTACCCCGCATCGTCATGGTCACCCCACCCGCCCCCGCAGGCATGTCCGGCGAGGTTCTCAAGCACGCCGTACCCCCGATTAATCCAGCCGTGCTGGTGGCGGCGCAGGAATGCGGCATAGCTGAAATTTACCGGGTGGGAGGGGCGCAAGCGATCGCGGCTTTGGCCTACGGCACGGAAACCATCCCCAAGGTAGATGTGATTACCGGGCCAGGTAATATCTACGTCACCCTGGCTAAAAAACTGGTCTACGGTACGGTAGGGATTGACTCGTTGGCAGGGCCATCCGAGGTGCTGGTAATTGCCGATGAAACAGCCAATCCCGTCTACGTGGCGGCGGATTTGCTGGCGCAGGCGGAACACGACCCGATGGCGGCGGCGATTTTGGTCACCACCGATGGAGTGTTAGCGAAGAAAGTCCATGCTGAAGTAGAACTACAGCTAGCAGATCATCCGCGCCGTACCTTGACCGAGAAAGCGATCGCCAACTACGGTCTGATTGTAGTCGTTGAATCCCTCAACGCGGCTGCCGAACTCTCGAACGAATTTGCCCCCGAACACCTAGAGTTGGAAATCGCCGACCCCTGGGCATTGCTTGACCAAATTCGCCATGCCGGAGCCATTTTCCTGGGTTATTCAACCCCCGAAGCCGTGGGCGATTATCTAGCCGGTCCCAACCACACCCTACCCACCTCTGGCGCTGCTCGCTACGCCTCTGCTCTGGGTGTAGAAACCTTTATGAAGCACTCCAGCTTGATCCAATACTCGCCCACCGCACTCGGAAAAGTTGCCACCGCCATCGACGTGCTGGCGCGTGCTGAAGGACTTCCTTCCCACGCCGACTCGGTGCGACTGCGAACTCAAGGGAATTCCAACCCAGAATCTGACGGAAGATGACGCAGATTTGGTACTAAATAGGTAAGTGTGAGCAAAAGCAGCGGAGCTTGGGCTGGGAGCTGGGGTATAGTGTATGTTTTCCCCTAGTGCCTAGTCCCTTATTCCACTTACGGTCAAAACTCAGGAGACCCAATCTGTGTTCAAGACAATACTGGTGGCTCTGGATGCTTCCGAGCAAGCAGACATAGTGGTTCAAACCCTCGACGCCATCCAATTGCAAGCGGCGACGAAAGTTATCCTCGCTCACGTCATTCCGCCGTCAGAGGTGGGCTACGAATGGGCGGCTGACCGACCCCACAACCCTGCTGAAGAAATTCCCTACTTTCATTTAGAAAAGCAGTTGCAAGCTTACCAAGCTAACTTACCTTGTGCCAGTCAGATAGAGATTGTCAAGGGCGACGTAGCAGCAGAAATAGTTCGACTGGCAAATATTCACGCTGCCGACCTCATCGTCATCGGCAGTCGCGGTTTAACTGGTGTAAATCGGATTTTACAGGGGTCTGTTAGCGGTCAAGTTGTGGAAGAAGCCCCCTGTTCGGTTTTAGTCGTCAAGCACAAGTAAGCGCTCCTACCGGGTGCTATTCGCTTTTGCTGCTAAAAATTCCTTCAGGCGCAACAAACTCAGGGTTTGACCCAAGGAAAGCGGCAGCAGCGATACGCCTTCTAGGCGAGACTGCACCCAACCTTCTCCCCAGTACCATTCGTGAAAACCGTCGATACCGCCGCTCAATAACAGGCGCAAGCAGTTGGGCCCGGCTACTTCCACTTGGTGTTTAATCGCTACAGGGCCAACCCAGCTGGTGAATGTTAGACCAGGGTGGATTTCTTGGGGTAAGTCGCTGTCAAAGCGCCCCCATAACAGCCACTTTTGCAGTTGAGCAGGACGGCTCAGACTATCCGCGATCGCTGCTTCTGGTGCTTCTACTTCAATTCGCAGTTTGCTTTGTTGAAAAATACCTAGCATGATTCAAATTATAGGGCATGGGGGCGGGGGGGCAGGTGGGCTTCTTCGGCAGGTGAAGTTCACAGTGCTTCAGGGGCTGCAACGGGAAAATGAGGCACGTGAGGGAGGTGTGAGAGGAGACTCTTGAACAAGAAGTAATTTCTTCCCCATCTTCCCCATCTCACCCGCACACCTGCTCTTGAGCTCCCTTGCTCACCCGCTCCCCAGGGTCGGTTGCTCCCACTGCCCCTTTA
Organism: Cyanobacteria bacterium UBA11372; assembly: GCA_003486675.1. GTDB lineage: Bacteria > Cyanobacteriota > Cyanobacteriia > Cyanobacteriales > Aerosakkonemataceae > Microseira. Next base: position 16,509 of record DNGG01000455.1, on the reverse strand, counting down.
ATAGTTGAGAATGTCACAATAAGTTAAGGCGAATTTTAAGAAATGTAAGGATTTCCATGGCGGATCAGTTAATTCGCGCCACAGCGGCTGATGGTGGAATTCGTGCGGTGGGAGCGATCGCAACGCGCCTCACGGACGAAGCCAGACGGCGTCACGGACTGTCCTACGTGGCAACGGCGGCGTTGGGTCGTACCATGACATCTGGGCTGTTGCTGGCTTCGAGTATGAAGCGAACCGAAGCGCGAGTGAATATTCGCGTTAAAGGCAACGGCCCGATGGGCGGGATTTTAGTCGATGCTGGATATGACGGCACGGTAAGAGGTTATGTAGATAACCCCAATATCGAACTGCCACCAAATGGTAAAGGCAAATTAGATGTGGGTGGCGCAGTGGGTGCTGATGGCTACCTCTACGTCGTGCGGGATGTGGGATATGGCTATCCGTACTCGAGTACCGTAGAACTGGTTTCGGGTGAAATTGGGGATGATATCGCCCATTATCTGGCAACTTCAGAGCAAACCCCTTCGGCGTTAGTCGTGGGGGTGTTCGTAGAGGCGAGCGGAGTTTCTGCGGCTGGAGGCATTCTGATACAAGTTTTGCCCAAGGCGGCACGAGACGAAGCGCTGGTGGAAAAATTAGAATCGCGGGTTGCTGCTTTAAGGGGATTTACCCCTTTGTTGCAGGCAGGCAAAACATTGCCAGAGATATTTGAACTGTTGCTGGGGGACATGGGTTTAGCTATCGTGCCAGAAACTCAGTTGCTGCGCTTTCACTGCGGCTGTTCGATGGATCGGGTTTTGGGGGCGCTGACAATGTTAGGGGAAGCCGAACTCGAAGACATGATCGCCAAAGATAATGGGGCTGAGGCAACTTGCCACTTTTGCGGGGAAGTTTATCGAGCCAGCAGCGACCAACTGCGAGATCTAATTTTAGATTTGCGCGCCGAATCTTGAACAACCCAGATATAATCAACAGGATCTAGATTTTTCCGACTTGGAGGGGTAGGATCGCTCTTGACTGCTTGTTCAAGCCAACCAGATCCAAGGCACGATTATTTTGGTGTGAGCTATGAGAGAACGGGGAACTCCAGACCAATGGTCTGCTGCTAAAGCTTCGCAACTGGGACAGCCAAGCGGCTTTCCCAGTCCGCCACTGAGTCCAGGAACCCCTGCGGTTGCGCGTTCCGGCGCTTCAGGGGTAAGCGAGTCGGAAGCGCCAGCAGCAGAACTCGCAAACGTTTCACCGCCAGCAGATGAGGAGTCGCAACCAGCTAAGATATCTCGGATGTTATTAGCCTGGGTACTCAATCCTCCGCCCAGGCTGAAACGGCTCTACAGTAGCTGGCAATTTTGGGCGGCGGTAGCAACTTTAACCACGGGGGGAATGGGTTTCCTCGCTGTGGGGCTGCTGCTGAAGCTGCCAGCAATGCCGAATTGTCCTTCTATGTTTTGGCCTACGGCTAGTGCGTCGGTGCGGCTGTACTGCGCTCAGCTAGCGGCAAATAAGCAGACGGTGAAGGATTTGCTCGAAGCGATCGCTCTAGTGCGAAGTCTGCCCGATGACCACCCCCTGCGGGAGGAAATTAACCGCCAAACTGAAGAGTGGTCGGAAGATATTCTCAAGTTAGCTGACAGATCGTTCCACGCTGGCAAGATGGACGAGGCGATGGCTACGGCTAAAAAAATTCCCAGCGACGTTGCAGCTTACTCAATTGTGAAACAGCGGATCGAACGCTGGCAAAAAATTTGGTCGAAGGCAGAAGGGATTTATCGCGCCTCTGAAGAGGAACTGCGTAATTCTAATTGGGTGCAAGCTTTTCGAGTCGCTGCACGCTTGCAAACTGTGGGCAATGCCTACTGGCAAAGTACTAAGTTTGACGAACTTTCCAATATAATTCAGGCGTCGCGGGAAGATAGCGATAAGTTAGCCCAAGCCAGAAGTCTGACGCGCCGGGGAGGGGAATCAAATCTAGAGCAAGCACTCAAAATCGTACAGTCCCTCGATGCCAAGAGCTACATTTATCAGGCAGGGCAAAAATTTATCCCCGAAATCGGGCGGAAAATGCTGCAACTGGCTGAGTCCAGGGTGGAACAGCAGCAACTGGATAAAGCCATCGAACTAGCCCGCAAAATCCCCGCTGAGGCTAAGATGCAGGCGGAAGTAGAAGATTTTGTTAACTTAACTCAAGCTCTGTCCATCGCTAAAGAAGGCAATTCCGCCAGTGTGGAAGCCGCGATCGCTCAAGCTCAAAAAATTAGCTCGGACAGACCATTATACCAGAAAGCACAGGATTTAGTCAAGTTTTGGCAGCGAGAACTGGAAGATATCGCCCGGTTAGAGAAAGCACGCCAACTGGCAGGATTGGGAACGGTAAACGATTTAACGGCGGCGATCTCCCAAGCGCAACTTGTCCCGGCAAACAATCCTCGCGCTGTTGAAGCCAAAACCGAAATTAATCGCTGGCAAAGTCAAATCCAGACGATGGAAGATCGTCCTTTCTTGGAGCGAGCGGAACAATTAGCGGCGATCGGGGATGAAACTTCGCTGCAAGCGGCGGTGTACGAAGTGAGTAAGATTGCTAAAGGGCGATCGCTCTATCAAGAAGCGCAGAACAAGATGGGACAGTGGATCGGTCAAATCCAGCGCCTTCAAGACCAACCCTATCTGGATCAAGCGCGAGAACTGGCGCGGGCGGGCAATCTTGCCGATGCGATCGCTATGGCGCAACAAATTCAACCTGGACGAGCGCTTTCGATCGACGCCCAAGCTTCTATTTCTGAGTGGAGCGGGCAAATGCGCGCCCAACAAAGTTGGCAGGAGGCGAATCGATTAGCCACTCAGGGAACGCCAGAAGCTTTATTAGCGGCAATTAGACAGGCGCAGCTAGTACCGAGATCTAGCGGTTTACGAGCGGAAGTGCAAGAAGCAATCAATCAATGGAGCTATCAATTGCTGAGCATGGCGCAAGATCGAGCGGCTTACGATTTACAGGGTGCGATGAATATTGCGGCACAAATTCCATCTGGTACGAGTGCTTATTCTGATGCCAGAGCGCAACTGCAAAACTGGCAAAATACGTTAAATTCCGCTCAGAATCCTGAGTCGCAATCTGCTGCACCGTCTCAAGAACAGGTTTCAGGATCGGAGCAGCAAAATACTCAGTAAGGGTAAAAGGTAATTGGTAATTGGTAATTGGTAATTGGAGAATTGAGAAAAGCAGATTGCAGATTTTCAATCAATCAAATCTAAAATCTAAAATCTAAAATCTAAAATTACCCATTACCCATTACCTATTACCAAGTTATGATTCTAGAGTTTGAGGGAAATTGTGGTTGGACAGCCGGGGATAGTTAGTTCGATGCGGGGGTTTTCGTTGCTGTAGAAAACTATGCCGCTATAGTCTTCGGCTGATGTTTTAAAAGATAGTTGATTGGCATCTTTTGTTTCTACGATTACATCCCCTGCGATTTTACAGCGCGATCGCTCTAGGTTTATTCTTAAAACTGTGGATGTAAAAATATCGGTAATGAAGACTTGCATGGCTGTTTGCCCTTGGGCAATTTTGACTTCAAGCTGAGCGATTTGAAAGCTTGTTGTTCCAAGATTGAGGGATTTTAGTTCGGTTCCGTTTGGGAGTCCTTCTATCCAAGGTTTTGGTTGTTGTGATGGTGCGGCTTGGAGGTTTTGTTCTGGGATTGAAGTTGGATTTGTGGGAATTGGTTGTGTTGTTTGTAACTCTGGGGATGGAGGTTCCAGGGTGATGGAATTTATATTTATATTCCATTCTTTAACTTTAGCAACAATTTCTTGACGAATTTCCGCAGATCTGTTTGTATTGGTCGTGGTTTCTTCGTAGGCTAGCTGTTTTTTCTTGGTAGCGAGCCAACGTTGTCTGGCGAATTGTCGTAGCTGGGTGTCGCTGCGAAGGAAAAATTTCTCGTAAAATTCTAATGTGGGGACAAATTCGCCAATTTTTTCTAGGGCAATTCCTAGTTGGTGTACTGAAACGTGCTGTTCCCAGTCTGAAGCTGCTTGGATTTTCTCCACAAAGGATCTGTAGCGCGATCGCCCGGATCTAGCTTCTTCTGGTGTTAAATTTGACCGGGCGATTTCCCGTAACAGATCGTACCTGATGCTAGTTGCTTCGGATTCGGAACATTTTTCTAGCGCTGCGATCGCATCGAGCCAGCGTCTTGTTTGAATGAAGTATTCGACTAATTCTTTGTGGCGGTTTAATTTTATCAGCGCCCGCTCGACATATTCAAAGTTTTTTACCCATTGGGTATTTCTCGGTTTACCTGCTTTTTCCCATTCGCTAATTATGCGAGGATATGCTTCTGCTTTTTCTAAATATTCCAATCCTTCGGGGAAGCCTTGCACTTCGGCACATGCTAAATTATACTCGCGCTTTTGAGTAGCTTTGCAAGCATTCCAGCAGGTGACTGCTCGTTTAAAATTAGCCGCTCGGTAAAAACAATCTCCTGCGAGTTCGGCGCATCCGTTGTATTTGGCTGCGTCTAATGTTTCTAAAACATCTCCAAATTTTTGCCAGTCTTTCTTTTCGATTTTTGGCGATTTTTGCAGTTTGGCAATTTGACGGACGTACTCTTGGATTGCGGTTTTCCAAGGTTTGCTTAAGTAGTGTTTTGGTAACTTTTCGCTGTTTTCTTCCAAAAATAGCGTAAACTTTTTCAGCGCGTCTAAATTTTTGTTATTCTGGATCATGAATTCAACAATGGCTTGCTCGATCTTTCTCGCTGAATGTTTTTCGTACCATTGTTTTAATTCTGACCAACAAGTTCCTTGCCAAAAGCATTCCCAAGCTTCATTGACTTTCCCCCTCCTGAGAAAGATTTGTCCGGCGTCGCGAAATCTCTTTTCAAATTTTAGTGCAGCGGCTTCGCAAATTTCTGCTTTTTCTCCCCTGCCCAGGGAAGTGTAAAATTGTTTGGCACGTCTTAATAAGTCTGGATCTTCCTGACTTAAACCATTTTGTTCAAATTCTTTTGCTTGAGCTTCGCGGTTATCGCGATTTAAAACTGCTAAATTATCACCCGAAGCGATCGCTCCTACATGGGGTTCCCAAACATGGCGATCGCGTGCTTTTTCCAGAAATCTGTTCGGTTGATTTCCGTCGTGCCAAAATTGCTCTTCTCCCTCAATTGTATCGAATATCAATAATTCTTCTTTGGCGCGACTGGCGGCTACGTATAGTTTGTTAAAAAAGTATTCTAATGGCAAGGGATAATCTTCTTTTTTGTTAATTTTCCAATTTTCTTTACCGTGTTCTTTGGCAAAGCGATCGCCAAATTTATAAAGAATCACCAGCGGGAATTCTAACCCCTTGGCTTCGATGGCGCTTAATACGTTTTTGGGTGGAGTTGTTTCTGATAATTGGGGAAATAATTGTGACAAAATATCGTCTTGGCGGATATAGTCAATTTCGCCCCCGGCTTCACAAGGAACAATAAATATCGGGTCTTTTTCAATGTGGGGCTTTAGTTCATCAAAGGAAATATTGTGTCCAAAAATAAACTTTTGCGGTTCGGTAGCGTCTATTTGCTGCCATGCTTTTTGGGGTTTGAGATCGGGGATATCAAATAAAATATGACGCCACAAGTGAATCAGATTCGTAACTTTGACAATCGATGGACTGGAGCGATAGTTTGATTCCAGTTCTTGAAACTTCATTTTAATATTGAGTTGTCTGGCTGGATCTAAAAGCGCGATCGCTTGTTCGTAAAATCCTGCTTGGACGCTTTCCCAACGAAATCCAGTCGGGTTTAATGTCTGTAACGGATCGCCTGCAAATGCAAACGGGAGAGCCGGTACAAATTGATACTCAAGGTCATACTGGCACAAAATTGATAGCTGCATAATTAACTTTAATTCCAGCTTGGTGAAATCTTGCGCTTCGTCGCAGAAAATCGCCGTATATTTAGGACGATAACACTTAAGGTCTAAGACTTTTTTAATTAAGTCTTGATCGTCCCAGTAACCTTCTTTGCTGGTGAGTTGTTCGTACCAAGGCCAGATTGTATTGTAAATGTTTTGAAATGTATTGAGTGAAATCGTCCTTTCTTTACGGGGAATTTCTTGGTAGTCATCGGGTGTCAAGTATGAATGACGGTAACCTTTAATAAAACTGCGGATGACGTGCCAACAAACTTCGGGAGAATGACTCCTTTGAAATCGCTGATTATAAAACTGCTTAAATTGATGGAATGAAATGTGCCAATCTGGATCGAAGCGATCGCTTTCTTCCGGCGGTAACAAACTTAACAATAAATCTTGAAATGGCTGGAAGAAATGCGCCATATCTTCGAGCGATATTTCCTTCGTTTTGTCAACCTTTGTTATTAAAAATTTATGATGGCATTCCAGAATTTTTAGCACGCCTTTTTTGGCTTCTTCTAACAGCTTTTTATTGTAGGTGAGAAAAAGCGGGTGGGGTGCATCAGAAAGATCTTGTCCGGGGTCGGTATTTTTTTGAAAGCGATCGCAGTAAGCGGCGAACAAGTAAAATAACATCGTCGTCTTGCCGCTTCCGGCGCGTCCGTTGATAAAAAGTGGCGGCGGACAACTGCTGAGAATTTGTTCTTCTTCTGCCGAAAGCGCCCAATTTGTGCCGGATTCTCGTTCAATTTCTAACCAGATATCTTCATCGCAAAGCAAATAATCTGGATAAGAACGTCTGGCATAACGAGCTAATTCAGATGGCGGCTCATTTGCTGACTTGAAAAAATTGATTTTTGCCACAACTGAGGCGATTTCTTCGGCAGATGGCTTGCGTTCAAAAGGCGCTATTAAAAATAAAACTTTCCGCTCAGATATGAAGAAAGAACTAAATAGAATATATCGCCCTTCCTGCTTGCCATACAGCTCTACATGAGGAAAATTAGTTATTTCTTTTTCCAGCCCATCTTGGGTATTTTCCTCGAGCAGACTCAAGACTAGATGGTAATAAGTTTGCCAGCGATCTTGAATTTCGCGTTGTTTAAACTGAGTTACCCAAACTTCGCTTTCGTAGATTGTTGAGTCGGTTGTACTTGTTTCCCAATTTGGCGCTTGCAGCCAGAAATTTAAACTGTTTGGTAAAGCTTGGCGTATGGGGAGGGGTTTTCTTCTGCTAGCGTTAATCAAACGCTGAATTTGCTCTCGATCGATTAAGGTTTCTAGATGTTGTTTACCGTAATCTTCTGGGTTTTTGATAAAGGCTTCGTATTCGCGATCGCCTCGTGTAAAAACCTTCAGCAAGCAAACGACTTTTTCATTACCGACTTTGTGCAGCTTACCAACAATCCTCCAAGTTCTTCCTACCGCTCGTTTTAAGTAGGGATAAATCCACTCGAACAGATCTAGAGCATTAATTCCATCACGCTCGACTTGAAGGCGCAATTTGGCGATAATCGACGCAATTCCTTGCTCTTGGGCTTTTTGCTCGAACTCAGGGGTGGTATAAAAATGCATTCAGTCAGCCTCCCAGTTTAAACCCAAACAAGGTGTGCCAGTAGTTCTAAGTGCTTGCTGAAACCAGGTTTGTGGAAAAAACCGGCTTGCTGATGCGATCGCAGACTACTAGCTATAGCGGGAAAGCAGCCTGATGAGGTACACCTTGCTTTGTATAGCGGCACCCTTAAGGGTGCCGCTATACAAAGCAAGCCAGAAAGCTGTACTTCACTCAAAGAGCAATCCGCTGTCATGGCGATTCTTTCTATGGTAAAAATTCCCATCCCAAAGCAGCAACCAAGCATTCACTGCGATCGCAATTTATTGCGTTTGTTCAATTTGTCGGACAACAGTTAATGCCGAGTAGGAAACACCAGCAGTACCTTCACCAGGATGGGTAGAGTCCCCTACTAACCACAAACCCTCGATCGGGGTACGATTGGCAAATCCAAATGGGCCAAAAGTAGCAATTCGTTGACCGATACCTCCTACAATACCTTGGTCGCGGGCAGTATATCGAGCAAACGTGCGCGGAGTAGCCGCTTCTACATGCAGAATAGTGTCTGGAGTCAGGTGGAAATATTGGGAGAGACGCGCGATCGCTTCTTCCGTAAATTCCCGCTTCAATTTGTCATAATCCACACATCGCGACCAAATCTGCGTATCCGTAAACGAAGACGCGGTAATCGTCGCTTTCCCGAACGGGGCACGACCATCCCCAGGATGGCTAACCGAAACAAACAGAGAATTATTCTCCCCTATTGGGCCATCATAGTCATAAAGAAATTGCAAGTGAGGCGGACATCCAGACGGAATCGCGCTTTCATCAACCCCCAAATAAACCACAAAAGCGCCCGAAGCCGGGGGTAACTTTTCGACGCGATGCTGATAGCCACCTAAAAGAATTTTGGATAAAGAAAGTTCCCCTTTGCTCGCAAAGTCACCAACCGGGGCGGGTTTAGTTAAATTGTCTGTTTGAGTTGTAAAATCCTCCGTAAAACCCGCCCCTACAATGTTTCTTTGCTCACCTGATCCTAGGAGTTGGATTAAATTTTGCACGGTGACATTTGCTACAACGTGGTCTGCGGTTTCAACCCAAACATCGCCGGTTTTTTGATTGCGGATGCGGACACCCGTAGCTTTGCCATTTTGGGTGTAAATAGCTTCTACAGTATGGCGCATCAGGAGTTTACCACCATCGCGTTCGAGGGATTCGACTAGGCGATCGCTCAACACCTGCATACTCCCTTTAAGGTGATACAACCCTTGCGGTGCTTGAGAAACACCCAAAGCCGTCGCCGCGTAGAGTAAAGCCGTTTCTTCGGCATTTACTTGGGAATAAAGCTTTAACTGTAAATCTAAAAACGTTCTCAAGCGTTGATTATCTCCCAATCCATACAACCGCAACGCATCGCCCACGGTTAAAAATGTAAAAGGTAGCGTTAACGTCGTATCGGGACGAACGGCTTTAATTAACTGCCAGAAATCCCAAAGATTGCGCGGCGGTAAAACAGGGTCGCGAGATTGAAAAGCCCAACTATATTTAAATAAATTAGCTAATAACTGCCAAAACGGCTCGCTTCCGGGAAACTGTCTCTGCCTTTCTTCTTTCCACTTCTCCCCATCGCGCCAGACGTTGATTGGTTCGATTTCCCCTGGTAAAAAGACAGCACAAGCGGGGTCGCAAGGCGTCGCGGCGGGTATATCTATCTCTAATTCGGAAAAAATGCGGTGATGAATCCCACCAGGTTCTAATCCCGCCACTTGAGTTGCACCCACATCAAAGGTAAATCCCTTGCGTTTAAAAGTAGAAGCGCATCCACCCGGCACCAAGGCTTGGTCTAACATTAAAACTTGGTAGCCGCGATGGGCAAGCAGCGCCCCCGCCGTCAAGCCACCAATTCCCGCCCCAATTACGACTACACGCGATTTGACCTTGCTGTTTGACATAACCGCTTAGTTTACATTTCTTAATAATTTTAATGATAAATTAAATTCCGGTGGGTGGGTCGAGCGATCGCTAGGATAAATCTACAGGAGTTGAAACATGGAAAAATTAGACTATCGTCAGCTAATTAAAGAGTTACTGAAGCAACATGCAAAACAGCAAGCAAAAAACGATCCATCTGAAACCGAACTGATTTTCGCTCCAGAAAGCGATCGCTATCTACTTGTATACTTGGGATGGCATGGGGAGAAGCGGATCTACGCCTGTCCGATCCATATTGATATTAAAGATGAAAAAATTTGGATTCAGCGCGACTTTACAGAAGCAGGTATTGCTCAGCAGTTAGTTGAGCAAGGAGTACCAAAATCGGATATTGTTTTAGGGTTTCGTTCGCCGTTTGTCAGGCAGTTTAGTGAATATGCTGCGATTTAGATTTCCACTTAACTAACTGCATAATCGGTGAATTGTCGCATAAATGGTGAATGGAAGCCAAGTACAATATCTTGTTTAGGAACTCCCATATTTACTAATTCTTCAGCAATATCAACATCAGTCATATTATGCTGAATCCAAATTTTCCCATTTTTGATATCTAGATGCATACTGCATCCATAAATCCGGCGATGTTTATCCCAACCCATATTGACAATTTGATAGCGATCGCTTTCGGTATCGCAGATAAACTCTCTTTCAATGGTTGGATTGAGGGAAGGATGGCTGGCATACTTTTTTAGCATCTGTTTGATGTAGCTGCGATATTGCTCTAATTTATCCATTGCTCGATCGCCTCCGTATTCTGATTATAAACAACAATTTTGACATTTTGATCTTGAAGCATCTCTTGGATAGTTTCGCGTCTGAAGAATGTTTCGTATGTTTCAACGGGAACAGCCTATATTACTCACTAAATCTCAACGATCTCCCCGATGGCGTACATCCCAATCAAGAAGGTTTTCGGAAAATTGCGATCGCTTGGGAGCAGGCAATAGTCGCTGCTAATTAATCCCCAAGCTTCCTCACACACAAGAAACAAGGTTTTTCCAAAAAACCTTGTTGCTGGCTGAATGGCTATGCCAATATGTTGTTATATTTTGCCAATTAATTGACAAAATGTAAAAAAAGTAACAAATTATCAACGGTAAGTTTATGAATATCTCTGCACAGGATTCATATCATCTAGGCTTCGACTACGTCGAACTTTGGGTTGGTAATGCGAAACAAGCCGCGAGCTTCTACAAGACTCGGCTTGGCTTCTCGCTATTCGCCTACCGAGGTCTGGAAACGGGGAATCGTAGCTGGACTTCATACGCGCTGCGGCAAGGAGAGGTAACGCTGATTGTTTCGTCGGCGCTGCCACCAGGCAACGAGACGTTCAACGAGCATCTCGCTTGCCACGGCGACGCCGTCAGGGACATCGCTTTCCGTGTCACCGAATGCGAATTGGTGTACGAACGGGCAATAGCAGCGGGGGCAGTGTCGGTTCATCCGCCGCAGGAGTATGTGGATGCGCATGGGCGCATCGTCCTCGCTACTATCAAGACGGTGGGCGATACCACTCACACTTTTGTCGAGAGAAGTGGTGACGGTACGACTTTCCTACCGGGCTTTGTGGCAATCAACGATCCCGATCCGCTCGCTGCCACATTGGCAAGCGTCGGCGGGCTTTCTCTCGACCATATTGGACTGAACATCCCCGAAGGAGACTTGGAAATTCTCGTTGAGTGGTATGAGCGCGTGCTTGGTTTCCGTCGGTTCTTCTCCATCGACGACTCGATCGTTCATACGCGGTATTCGGGGCTGAGGTCGGTCGTGATGGCCGATCCGAGCGAACGGATCAAGATTCCACTTATTGAGCCTGCTTCCGGCCTTCGCAAGGGTCAGATCGAAGAGTTCCTTGAATACCACGGAGGCTCGGGAGCGCAGCACTTCGCCGTACTCACAGACGACATCTTAGCCTCGTCGGAGGCTCTGCGCGATCGCGGGGTTGAGATCCTCAAAGTGTCATCGGGTTACTACCCGCGCCTCCGCCAGTTGCTCGCTATGGCTGATATCCAACTTCACGAGGATGTTGAGGTGCTTGCCGATTACAACATCATGGTTGACTTTGACGAAAATGGCTATCTGCTCCAGATGTTCACCAAACCTATGAGCGATCGTCCGACGGCGTTCTTCGAGTTCCTTCAACGACGGACGTTTAACGGGTTCGGAGCAAACAACTTCCGCACAATCTTCGAGGCAATTGAGCAGGAGCAGGAGCGGCGTGGTAATCTCCAATAAATCTCTCCAATAACTCTTGTGGGATAGGCGTCTCGCCTGTCTTTGGCTTGATGTATTGGAGAGGTCTAATGAAATACAAGCCCCTGCAATCTTATTGACCCAGCAGAGGAAAAGAATCTTCCGCGAGTCTGACGCTGGGAAGCAGGCGTTAAGAGATATCTTTTCGCGTTAGCTCAAGACCTTGACCAATATCGATTTGAATTGAATCTAAGTCTGATTTAGCGCGCACATATTCTTGGTAAGCCTTCATTATGGGGCGAAAATCAGGAGGAAAAGTGATGTTATCTGCAACGACAATCGCACCTGGAGCAAGCTTTTGATAAAAGAGGTCAAAGCAGGGAATGTAAAGCTCTTTCCAGAGATCGAGCAAGACAAAATCCCACGGTCCTGGTAAATTCTCCAGTAACTTTAAGGCATCCCCAAGTTGGAAGTCTACAAAATCCTCTAAACCAGTCCTACGGATATTTTCCACCGCTTGTGCCTGCTTGGCGGCAACACATTCGAGAGTAGTGACACAACCACAATTTACCCGTGCGGCTTCAGCTAACCAAATTGTTGAATAGCCAACGCTAGTACCTATTTCGAGAATGCGTTTGCCACCTTGGGTTTTGAGAAGCATATTCAAGAACTCTCCAGTTTTCCAACCGACTGCAAGCATCATTTCATCTAGATACTTTCCTCGCTCTTGGGGACTGAGTACTTTGAGTTGGTTCTGTTCTGCCTCTAAGCGAGCATCAAATTCAGACAGCACATTAATTATCCGTAATTCTTTCATAAGCAATCTAAAGATCGTTGGTTTAACTGTATCTTAATGTGCTTGCTTCTGGCGATCGCAATAGAAAACCCGATTCATAGCTTGACGGGGTGACAACTTTGACTCTTAACTAGACCTGACACAATACCTCACTCAGTAAGGTGTTGACCTCACCCCTTCAGATTTTTGTTGGGGAACTCAAATAATAGTGCCAAAGTAGACGGGTTGCGATCGCGCGCCAAGGACGCCATTTTTCGGCAATTTTTTCGAGTTCGTTAGGTGTGGGGCGGGTTGCTAAATTTTTCAGCTTTTGATAGCCAACAATTACCCCTAAATCTCCTTTGGGAAAAACATCGGGGCGCTGCAAAGACATCAGCAAGTAAGTATCTACAGTCCAGTCACCAATTCCTTTAATTTGTTTTAATTCGGTTCTGATGGTTGCTTCGTCTTCTAGGGCTAGTTTATCTAAATCAATTTTGCCGCTGGTTATTGCCTGGGCTAGCCCCCGACAGTACGATATTTTTTGCCGACTCAATCCCGCCGCTTGTATTTGTAGGTCATCATAAGTTAGTAAATTTTCCGGTGTTAAAGGTACGACTATACTTGATAATCGCTGAAAAATTGCTTTCGCACTCGCGACTGACACTTGCTGTCCTAGTATTATTTCTATCAATCCTATAAAACCCGGTTCGCATTGCCAATTGGGTGGATATCCGAACTGTTCGACAATGCGGGCTAAATCGCGATCGCGGCTGGCGAGTTCTTCCACGCCTTGGGCAATTTTTTCTGGCGTGAGGGATGTCAATTCTATCAACATAATCCGATCGTATAGCTATATTTTTGATTTTAATGCTGATGCTGATTCTCTTTCCACTCTGCCTTCGTCGATGCCCCACCCTCAAGGGTGGGGCTACACAAACTAAGCCTGCCTACGCAGGCTTTATTGTGCTTTATTTTCCGGCTTAAATGTGTTATAAATT
>DNGG01000455.1:1363-2862 GCA_003486675.1 Cyanobacteria bacterium UBA11372 | reverse complement strand
CCGCGAATGCGAGTCGTTAGGCAGATATATTATAAAATCCCAGCGATTATAATATAAAATTGGCAGGTTAAAAACAAAAAAATCTACCTTTTTAGGGATAGCAGTCTACAGCTAAATTATGTCGCTAATATTGGCTAAATCGAAAATCAAAACAGAAATTAGGGAATATCTCAGACTAGCGATTCCGTTAGCGATCGCGCAACTTACCCAATCTATCACCGGATTCGCCGACAGCGTGATGATGGGCAGGTTAGGACAAGAAATTCTCGCCGCGGGAGGATTGGCGGCGCTGACTTTTGGCGCAGTATTAATTACTGCTAGTGGATTTGTCATGGGAGTTACACCGCTAGTGGCAGAAGCTTACGGTGCCAATCGTCCAACTCAAATTGCTTTGATTGCCCGCCAGGGATTGTGGTTATCCCTAATTTTGACAATTCCGATGATGCTGCTAATTGAACGCATGGATACTATTATGATTCATCTAGGGCAAGCAGCAACAACAGTAACGTTGGCAAATACTTACCTGGATATTATGCTTTGGGGATTCTTCCCTGCGGTGGCATTTTCTGTGCTTAGAGGCGTGGTGGCGGCGCTGCAAGAAGCGCGTCCGATCATGGCAATTGTGATTGCTGGGACGCTGTTTAATGTCGCGGGTAACTACGTTTTGGGTTTTGGTAAATTGGGATTTCCCCAAATGGGAATTGCTGGACTTGCTATCGCCAGCGTCATCAGTCTTTGGGGCATGTTTTTAGCGCTGGTTGTCTACATCTTGAGACACAAGCAACTGAGAAAATATTGTTTTTTTCAAAATTTACATCAAATTAAACCTCGAATTATTGGAGGTTTAATCCACATTGGTTTTCCGATTGGCGTATCTTCGGCGTTAGAAGTTGGATTGTTTACTGTTGTTACTTATCTAATGGGAATTTTAGGAACCGATGTGTTGGCGGCGCATCAGATTGTATTTCAAACTATCGCGGTTATCTTTATGATCCCTCTGGGCATGTCCTTCGCTACAACTGCGCGCGTCGGACAGTGGTTTGGACAGCAAAATCTGGAAGGTGCAACTCGCGCCGGATATGTAAGTATGTTTGTTGGCATGGGATTTATGGCGCTAATGACGATGGCGCTGTTGATGTTTCCTTACCAAGTTATTGGCTTATATTTGGATATTAGTAAGCCAGAGAATCGTAACGTAATCGAATTAGCAAAGCCTATGCTTACTGTAGCGGCAATTTCGCAAATTTTGGATAGTTTGCAAAAGACTACACAAGGCGCACTGTACGGACTTCAAGATACTCGCATCCCGATGTTTTTGAGTTTATCGGCATTTTGGGGAGTTGGGTTAACGAGTGGCTATTTACTGGGATTTCCCCTCGGTTTGGGCGGCACAGGTTTGTGGATAGGACAATCAATTGGAGTGGGAATCGCTGCTATTGTATTCGTGTGGCGCTTGCGTAAATTGTTGGTCAAATTACAGTGGACAGTTGACAGTGGAC
>DNGG01000455.1:0-1072 GCA_003486675.1 Cyanobacteria bacterium UBA11372 | reverse complement strand
GACTATTAATTCAAGCAAAATAAAGTGTATGCTATGAAGTCCCAAACTGGTATAAAAGGGTGAGGCTAACAACCCATTTTTTCTGGTAAAAACTTAAAATTGAGGAATCGCGATATGCCAGCTATGTATATTTCTTAACATCCTGAAATCTAATTTTGTTGTTTACTGGATGACAGCGTTTAATTCTGCCAGCCAGATATGATTTCAGGCGATCGCATTAGGGGTGATTGAACAGTTTGGGATAAATGGTTTAAAAATTTATATCCTTATATCTACTTAAATCTTGATTATTGTGCTGACTGATAATAGCATCATTGCACGCGGGGGCGGTTTGATATGATGTCCGCCAGCTTAGGTTGTGTATAATTTTTGACGGGAGTAGGCGCGGGTTTTACCAGTCATTCTGTGGAATCACTAGAAATTTTGTTAAACGCTTCCTTTGCTTACGGTACCGATGCTACCGGACATATGATTTAATCTAAAATAAAAAGTAAAACCTACCTGACCAAAGGTTGGGTGATTAAAACATGCTAATTGACAAAAAATTGTTGATTCTCGTTAGTTGCTTAGCACTTTCGGTAAACTCCGCCCATTCAGCAACTGCTAACCAACCTCGCCCCGCTGATGGAGAATATCGCGTACAAACCGTTAGCGATGGAGACACTATTAAAGTAGCCAATATCAAGGGCGGTAATGAAATAACGGTTCGTCTTGCTTGTGTAGATAGTGAAGATTTGCGAAATTCTCAAACCCCGCAGGCGTTGAGAGCAAGGGATAGATTGAGACAGATATTTGAGCAAGCAAATATGCGGGTACAACTAACTTTTACAGGTCAAGATCGATTTGGGCGCTACGTAGCAGATGCAAGATTGCCTAATGGAACGCTGGTTCAAGAAGTGTTAGTAAGAGAGAGAATAGCGCGTTTTACGCCAAGATACCGGAATTATTGTCCTAATAGTTTTGCTGTATTGCAAAGGGCAGCAGGTCAAAGTCAAAGATAACAACGGCAGATTATATCAATTTCCTTTGAAAATGCTAGACATCAACATGTAATACCAAATCCGCTTTGATC
>DNGG01000456.1:12101-12243 GCA_003486675.1 Cyanobacteria bacterium UBA11372 | reverse complement strand
TCGGTCAAAGTTCCGGTTTTATCGGAACAAATAACTGTCGCACCGCCAAGGGTTTCTACTGCGGGTAATTTGCGAATAATTGCATGTCGCTTCGCCATCCGGGCGACACCAACTGCTAAGGTGACGGTAATAACTGCGGGCA